>JACMKO010000319.1 GCA_014380065.1 Leptolyngbya sp. ES-bin-22
AATGCGGGTGAAAAGACGGCAGATGACATCACTGCCACCACTGGGAATGGGAACATTCATGTCGCCTTGCTTGATCTAGCTGATCGCGCCTCGATCGCCACATTCGTCGCTGCATGGGATAAACCATTACATATCCTTGTCAACAACGCAGGTGTGATGGCACTGCCCGAACAGCACACACCTGAAGGCTGGGAAATGCAGTTTGCCACCAACTATCTTGGACATTTTGCCCTGGCACTGGGACTCCACAAGGCATTGGCAGCAGATGGTGCGGCACGGATCGTCTCTGTTAGCTCTAGCGGACACTTGCTTTCGCCCGTTGTCTTTGACGATATTCACTTCGCGTTCCGTCCCTATGACCCGTGGCTGGCATATGGACAGTCCAAAACTTCGCTGTCGGTGCCACCAAACGCTGGTTCAGGGATGGGATTACGGCGAATGCGCTGATGCCTGGCGCGATCGTCACCAACCTCCAGCGCCACGTTAGGGGCATCCAGACTCCACCAGAGCGACAGAAGACACCAGAGCAGGGTGCTGCTACCTCAGTGCTGCTGGCAACTTCCCCTTTACTGGAGGGTATTGGTGGTCGTTATTTTGTGGATTGCAATGAAGCCGCGATCGCGACGAAGCGCACTGAAGACTATAGCGGCGTTGCCCCCTATGCCCTCGATTCAGATAATGCCGATCGCCTCTGGGATAAATCGTTGCGCTTATTGGGTCAGTGATTTCTATGCGTCATTTGTCATGCAGTAGGAGTCACAAAATGACAGTATTCACCAAAGATGTGGATAGGGCGTTTTTTCTTGACATTATGCAGCGCCTGCGATGCGTTGCTGAGTAATGTACTGCTGACACGTCAAGGGGACGACGGCTTGGCAAAGAGTGACTACGCCCGATCGAATCGACTAAAAGAACCATTTTTTGCAATCCAACGAGAACAACAAACACAAAGGAGTTTACGACATGAACATGCTCACCATCAGAAACGTTACCCGTCTGCTTTTGATCACTGCGCTTTCCCTGGCAGTCATCCTAATCACTTCTTTAGGAACCATCATGAATCCTGTTAGCGCCCAAGACAGCAAGCCCACCGTTGTTCTCGTCCATGGCGCGTTTGCCGAGTCTGACAGTTGGAACGGCGTTTTAACCAAGCTGATTGCAAAAGGATACCCGACAGTTGCCGCCGCCAATCCCCTGCGCGGAGTCAAAAGTGACGCGGACTATGTTGCCAGTATTCTTAAGAGCATTGAAGGACCCATTGTTCTGGTCGGGCACTCCTACGGCGGCTCAGTGATCACGAATGCCGTTAATGGCAACCCGAACGTGAAGGCATTGGTCTACGTTGCTGGCTTTGCTCCGGATACGGGCGAGACTGCCGCCGACCTCTCAGGTCGTTACCCAGGCAGCACACTCGGACCGACGCTTGCGCCGCCAGTCGCCCTGCCCGATGGCGGCAAAGACCTGTATATTCAGCAGAGCAAGTTCCACGCCCAATTTGCTGCGGATCTGCCCACGAGTGATACGCAACTGATGGCTAGCACCCAGCGTCCGATTATGGAAGCCGCGTTTAATGAAGCCTCTGGTGCGCCCGCATGGAAATCTATCCCGTCCTGGTTCATCTATGGTGAGCGTGATTTGAACATTCCAGCAGCGGTACATGCTTTTATGGCGGAGCGTGCTAACTCAAAGGAGACGATCGCTGTGAATGGTGCGTCGCATGTGGTGATGATTTCTCATCCAGATGCTGTCGCCACGCTGATCGAACACGCTGCGGATGCGAAATAGAAGAGGAGATATCTATGGACACTGAATACTACGATGACATCATTATCGGTGGTGGCAAAGCGGGTAAAACGCTGGCACCCGCGTTGGTTGCAGCTGGACGGAAAACCGCTCTGGTGGAACGCAGTTTAGCCATGATTGGTGGTGGATGCATCAATATCGCCTGCATTCCCACTAAAACAATGGTGGCCAGTGCAGAGGTCGCCCACACAGTCCGGCATAGTGCCGTTTATGGAGTTCAGACCAACGCGCCCACCGTTGATTTGGCAGCAGTCATTCAACGCAAGCGATCGGTGGTGGAAGCGGCGCGTGCAGCGAACTTACACATTTTAGAAACGACTCTCGATCACGATCTCATCATTGGCACAGCGCGGTTTGTGGCTTCTAAAACCATCGAAGTGGCAACGGCTGAGGGCACTACTCGATACCTCACCGCCGAACGGTTGTTTATCAATACGGGCACGCGACCCTTGATTCCATCAATACCCGGACTCAAAGAAACTGGGTTCTTGACGAGTGAATCGATTATGGAACTAGAACAATTGCCAGAGCATCTAATTGTGCTCGGCAGTGGTTACATTGGGTTAGAGTTTGCCCAGATGTTTCGGCGCTTTGGCTGTCGCGTTACTGTGATTGGACAACGAGATCAAGTTCTGTCCTCACAAGATCCCGATATTGCGATCGCCGTACAAACTCTTTTAGAACAAGATGGCATTGAATTTCTTTTGAAGTCGAAAGTATTGTGGATTAATAGTGCTGGCAATGAAACCATCCTGCAAATTCAGGTAGGCGATCGTGAAGTCAGCCTTCAAGGTTCACATTTGCTTGTCGCTATCGGTCGCGTTCCTACTACTGATACCTTAAACTTGGCGGCTGCCGGTATTGTGGTGGATGCCAGCGGTTTTATTCAAGTCAACGATCGCCTGGAAACCAGCGTTCCCAACATTTGGGCATTGGGTGATATCAATGGGGGACCGCAATATACCCATATCGCGCTCGATGATTATCGGATCATTAAAGCGAATCTTATGGATGGTGGCAACCGTCGCACGGGCGATCGACCCATTCCATCCTGTTTGTTCATTGACCCAGAATTAGCGCAGGTAGGTTTAACCGAAACCGCCGCACGGCAACAAGGGTATGACATCCGCTTGGCAAAGCTGGATGCGTCCGCCATTCCTCGCGCCAGAACGCTTGGTCAAACTGATGGATTCCTCAAGGCGATCGTGGATGCTAAGACCGATCGGATTCTCGGTTGTTCACTGCTATGTCATGCAGCAGGCGAAATGATTTCGACAGTGCAGATGGTGATGCAAGCTCAAATGCCCTACACTGTTCTGCGCGATGGTGTATTGACCCATCCCACCATGACTGAAGGGTTAAATCTACTGTTCTCAAAGCTGTAAAGCAACAAATGCAGACACCCTGTCTGCCTAATACTCAGGTTCAAACTCAACAACTATAGGACTCATCATGAATAAACTAGATGGAAAAGTTGCTCTTGTTACTGGTGGCACTAGCGGCATCGGTCTTGCCACTGCGAAGCGCTTTGTTGCTGAGGGAGCGTATGTCTTTATCACGGGTCGTCGTCAGCCTGAACTGGATGCTGCCGTGGAGGAGATTGGCAAAAATGTCACGGGTGTACAGAGCGATGTCTCCAAACTGGCAGACCTCGATCGCCTGTTCGACACTATCAAGCAAAAGCAAGGTCACCTGGATGTGATCTTCGCCAATGCGGGTGGTGGAGAACTCGCCCCACTTGGATCAATCACCGAAGAACACTTTGACAAAACGTTCAACACCAACGTTAAAGGTCTGCTGTTTACCGTGCAAAAAGCGCTACCGCTGCTGCCAGACGGTGCTTCCATCATTCTAAACGCCTCGATTACTTCCATCAAAGGCACTCCAGCCTTTAGTGTTTACAGTGCTACCAAAGCTGCCGTACGATCGTTCGCCCGCAACTGGACACTCGACCTTAAAGAGCACCACATCCGGGTGAACGCCATCAGTCCTGGCGTGGTGCCAACTCCTGGTTACGATCACTTGGGACTGAGTGATGAGCAATTGAAGGAATTTGTGGATAGCCAAGCCGTCACCATCCCGCTGGGACGAGTCGGTACACCTGATGAGATTGCCAAAGCCGTTGTCTTTCTCGCATCAGACGACAGCAGCTTTGTGAACGGCATT
Source organism: Leptolyngbya sp. ES-bin-22 (assembly GCA_014380065.1). GTDB lineage: Bacteria > Cyanobacteriota > Cyanobacteriia > Leptolyngbyales > Leptolyngbyaceae > Stenomitos. The sequence goes on from JACMKO010000319.1 coordinate 3,970, forward strand.
GAGCTATTTGTCGATGGCGGTATGGCACAGATTTGAAGTACCCTAAGAGCGATCGTCATTTTTCAGGTAGGCCGTGTTTTGTTCACGTTTCGCTTACCTCAAATCATTCAAGAAGGTAATCGTATAGATTGCATAGATTGCATAGATTGCATTGGCGATGCATCTTTTCATTTCAACCACTACAGGACTCATTCATCATGAAGAAGCTAGAAGGAAAAATTGCCGTTGTGACAGGTGCGTCCAAGGGCATCGGTGCCTCAATCGCCAAACAACTAGCTGCTGAAGGTGCAGCCGTTGTTGTCAACTACGCCTCCAGTAAAGAAGGAGCCGATCGCGTGGTGGATGAGATTATCAGCAGTGGCGGCAAGGCGATCGCGGTACAGGCAAATGTGGCTAAAAAGGCAGAGATCGAACATCTGTTTGCGGAGACACAGCGGACGTTTGGGAAGCTAGACATCCTGGTCAACAATGCGGGTATTTATGAATTTTCTCCACTTGAAACCATTACAGAAGAGCATTTTCATAAGCAGTTTGATCTCAATGTGCTGGGCTTAATTCTCGCCTCGCAACAAGCAGCCAAGCACTTTGGAGCAGAGGGTGGCAGCATTATCAATATCAGTTCGATCGTGAGTACCCTTACGCCTCCGAATGGCTCAGTTTATAGTGCGACCAAAGCGGCGGTTGATGCCATCACGAAGTCACTTGCCAAAGAGTTGGGTTCTCGCCATATTCGTGTCAACTCTATCAATCCTGGCATGGTGGAAACGGAAGGTACCCACACAGCAGGCATTATGGAGAGTGAAGGTCGCCAACAAACT
>JACMKO010000320.1 GCA_014380065.1 Leptolyngbya sp. ES-bin-22
CCATGAAACAGCATGCCCAGTTGGATTGGGGAGAGTGGGTATGAAGCTTCCATGCTCTTAAACGCCTTTGCTGGAGGTGCATTGTCTAAAACTTTCTTCAGATAGTCCGTGATTGCGCCTGCTTGCTCGGTCTTTAAACCCGTTGCCATCTTAGTTGGCTGTAACGATTCAAGAAGATTGAAGACCATTGTAATAACGTCCGTAAAACTTTCTGATGCAATGAACTACAAAAGAACATTGCCTAAAGCCTTCTGATGATGACTTACGATGAATGAGTGAATTGGGAGCTAAGACTACTGCTTTAAGCTATCGCTGTAAAAGGTTCTCACGCAGCAAGGGGGAACTGCTTAGCTAAACCTAATAGACGCTTGAATTGAACTGTGTCCGAAACGAGGGGATAAGTTGAACAGTAGATTTTTAGAACAGATGAATCCACTGAACGCCTTTGTTCGTACGTACATCTCCTTTATGCGCGTTCAATTTGTTACCGTCAATACATGAGCGATCGCCCTTCACTTGATCTTTATTTGTTTGCCGACTGCAATTTAATTCGGTAAAGCGCTCTTGCGATTTTTCACTAATAAGGGTGAGTTTCGATTTTTTATAGAGCCTTAAACACAGCAAAATAGTGTTTACAAAAGTAGACAATTACTAATCTGTTAATGATCGTGTGTGATGGCAAGAAGACAGCTTCTGTCTGGGCTTAGGCAGCTAAAAGCAGCCAATCCGTGCGATCGGCTTGAACCTGAAACCTCTCCTACAACTAATAGTTGTACCCAAAGACCGTGTTAAGCGATCGTAACGGGGCTGAAACTAAGAGGGGTATCACGCTTCAACGAACTAAACGATTGAAGACATCATGCTACTGCTAACGAAACATGCTGCTCACAGAGCTATCTTCGTGAATACGCCAAATGGTTTCGCCCAGGAGGTTGGCAACGGAAAGCACCTTGAGCTGTGGAAAGCGATCGCCCTCTGGGATCGGGATTGTGTTAGTCACAATGACCTCTTCAAAGAGACCGCTAGAAAGACGTTCGATCGCGGGTGGCGAGAAAACTGCGTGGGTTGCGCAGGCATAGACCTGACGCGCACCTTCCTGCTTCAACAGGCGAGCGCCCTCAATAATCGTGCCTGCCGTATCAATCATGTCATCCACTAAAACAGCAGTCTTGCCTGAGACATCACCGATCAGGTTCATGACTTCTGCTACGTTGTGTGTCTGTCGCCGCTTGTCAATGATGGCTAGTGGCGCATCATGGAGTTTTTTTGCAAAGGCGCGTGCTCGTGCTACACCGCCCACGTCTGGCGAAACAACCACCAGATCAGATAATTGCTTGCTGGAAAGATAGTCAATGAGTGTAGGGGAACCATACACATGGTCGAGCGGAATATCAAAATAGCCCTGAATCTGCGCTGAGTGCAAATCCATAGCTAAAACCCGGCTAGCGCCTGCCTGTGTGATCAGGTTAGCTACCAGCTTGGCGCTGATGGATTCTCGCCCTGCAGTCTTGCGATCGGCTCTAGCATAGCCGTAATAAGGCATGACTGCCGTGATTTGTCTCGCGGAAGCCCGCCGACAGGCATCGATCATGATTAACAGTTCCATCAGGTTGTCATTAACCGGACGGCACGTGGGCTGGAGCAGATAAACGTCACAGCCCCGGATCGATTCCTGAATTTGAATGTAAAGCTCGCCATCAGCAAACCGCTTTCGTACCATTGGGCTAAGGTCCATACCCAGGTAACGTGCAACCTCTTGAGCCAGTGGCGTATTTGCTGAACCAGAGAGCAGCCGCAACCGATTTTGGTCATTTAGAGACGACAGCGTAGCATGAGGCGTAAGAGTTGCAGAGCGGATCACGGCGTACTCCCGAACGTAGTCATCGCAATATTACCATTTGGATTTAAAAACATCCCTCAGGATATACCCGTGAGAATGCTCATATACAGCTTGCCAGTGCTCAGGAAGAACCGAGGTAACTAGAAGCATTCCTGCGATCGCACTCTAACCAGTTTTCTAACCAGTATAAAGAACGCTGAGTCACTGAGCGTGTATCAGCATTGCCCTACCCTTCGCCCCCCATTTTCCCTTGATCTAGAAAAAATAAATCAGTGACTCTACTAGAAACCACGCTTACAATTTTATGCAACCTGAGCGCACCTTTTGCCAACGGCGATCGTCTTCAGCCGATATGCCTCTACAGTCGAATTGGTGATGACATGGATAACACTGACACTAAAGGATCGAAGCGATGAGTTTGAAGGATCGCGTGAGTGAAGAAATTAAAACTGCAATGAAAGCAAAAGATAAAATTCGGCTAGAAACCGTTCGCAGTATCAAAAAGGTCATTCTGGAGCAGGAGTCCAGCGTACGTGCGTCGGGACAAGAGGAGTTAACGGAAGCCCAGGAAATTGAGTTGTTGGTGCAGTTGGCAAAACAGCGGCGCGATTCGATCGCTCAATACCAGCAAGCAAATCGCCCTGATTTAGCTGGTCAAGAAGCTCAGGAATTGGCAATTCTAGAAGAGTATCTACCCAAGCAACTCTCGGATGAGGCGATCGGTAGCACCATCGATCAAATCATTGCCCAGGTGGGTGCTACATCTGCCAAAGATATGGGTAAGGTGATGGGACCAGCGATGCAGCAACTTAAAGGCAAAGCAGACGGCAAGAAGGTGCAAGATCTAGTGAAAGCGAAGTTGGGGAATGAGCAGGAAGGCTAAAGGAATGAGCTTCTTATTGATTCACCACCAAGGAATGGTCGCCCCTCTGCGAGAATAGGAGAGGCTGACGGCGAGACGCTAAAAAAGCCAGTGGTCTGAGACTCAACGCGCTTCCCTTTACTTCACTCAGACACCCAGTCTTCAAGTTTTACATCAGTTATCCAGTTAATTACCCCTTGCGTCATGCGACCACCGATTCCTACTGGCACTACTTTACAGAACCGTTACCGCGTCCTGAGCGTTTTAGGTCAAGGAGGGTTTGGTCGCACCTACTTGTCAGAAGACCAGGGGCGGTTTAATGAACTTTGCGCTCTTAAGGAACTGATTCCGGCACAGGGAGGAGCGTATGCGCTGGATAAGTCTAAGGAACTGTTTCAGCGGGAGGCACAGATTCTATATCAGATTCAGCACCCTCAGATTCCTCAGTTTCGCGCCACGTTTGAAGAAGACCAACGCCTGTTTTTAGTGCAGGATTATGTAGAGGGGCAAACGTATCGGACGTTGCTGGAACAGCGGCAGGTGCAAGGACTAGCGTTTTCGGAAGCAGAGGTTTTGCAGCTCATGCGGCAGTTGTTGCCTGTGCTAGCGCATATCCACAGCAAGGGCATCATCCATCGCGATATTGCGCCAGACAACATTATGCTACGACAGCAAGATGGGAAGCCTGTCTTGATTGATTTTGGTGTCGTGAAAGAACTGGCAACGCGGTTTCAATCGCCGAATCTAACGGTGCAAAACACGACAGTTGGCAAACCGGGATTTGCGCCCAGCGAACAGATGCAGTCAGGGCGAGCATATCCCAGCAGTGACTTGTACTCGCTGGCGGTAACGGCAGTGGTGCTGCTCACCGGGCGAGAGCCACAAACGCTGCTTGATGATACGACGCTGACCTGGTACTGGCAGCGATGGGTGACGGTGAGTTCAGGTTTCGCTCAGGTATTGAATAAAATGCTGAGCTATCGTCCAGGCGATCGCTTTCAATCGGTTGCTGAAGTCGTGCAGGCATTGCAGTCGCCCACACCCACCAACTACACAACGCCTCCTTATCAGCCCTCTGCTCAAACAGCCGCGCCGTCTACTCCAGACGTATCTCACATGGCGACGATGGCAGTCGGACGACGACTCGATCCGCTACCCGTGACGGCAAGCCCTCATCGAGCCGCGCCGATCGTGCCTGCACCTCGTAGCTCAGTTTGGGACGATCCGCTGGCAGTAGTCGCGATCGGGCTAGGGTTGGTGGTGTTGACAGGGGTGGGCACCTGGGCAGTCGTGCGGGCAGTGCTCAACAACCAGCCTTCGCCATCACCGACACCGACGCTCACAGCTTCCTTTAGTCCGACTCCGACGTTCTCGCCTACGCCTACGCCAAAACCAACGAACGAGCCTGTCGCCTACAGTCAAAATCTTGATCTTAGTCCTGATACGAAGGCGACGAAGACTGGTTCGCTACGATCGAATGAAACCGTAAGCTATATTCTCGCTGGAGAACAGGGACAGCAGTTAAGCGCTGTGATCTCGGGTGAAGGGGTGCTGATGACTGTGCTAGGTCCTAATCGCCAGCCTCTTAGCGGTCAATCTAACCGAGTGTCGCTTTGGCAAGGTACACTGCCGTATACGGGCAACTACTACATTCAACTCAGCCCTGTTAAAGGGCTTGATAAGAGCGATTATCGGCTGGATGTCAATCTCAGAAGTGCTGTCACTCCTAGTCCAACCCCAACTCCAACAACGCCATCCCCTAGCCCATCGCCGTCGGCACCCAGCATCCAAATTCATCGTGTGCGGTTTGAAGCTGGGCAAACGGCAACTACCGTGAGCGATCGCGCCAGTCCGCAAGTGACGCATCGTTACCTGGTGAGAGCGACTGAGGGACAAATCTTCAAGGCTGCGGTGCGTGATGGTTCAGTGACGCTCAACCTCTCCTCACCGGATGGGCAACCCATTCAAGCCGCCACAAATGTCTTATCGTGGGAGGATCAGCTACCCATGAGCGGCACGTACCAGATTGATGTCATTGCAGCTCAAGACACGAATTTCAGCCTGGATATTAGTATTCGGAATTAGGATAGAGACTGGTCGTTAATGGCTGGTATTTAGAGAAAGAAGTTTTCCAATGGGCGATCGATGAGTCATACCAATTTAAAGCATGACGGCTACAGATCCAATCGCTGGGTAGGGGCAAGGCATTGCCTTGCCCCTACAAGATGTGTCGCCTTTTCAATTCAAATTGGTATCACCAGCCAAGCGACTTCACTTTAGCTAGCTTCTTGCACTCTTGCCGCTAATGGTTAACAAAAACCAACAACTACACTTGATTCCCTTGAACGCTCTACTCATTACTGGAACTGATACTGATGCGGGTAAAACTGTCCTGACAACAGCGCTGGCGGCTTACTGGAAAACCTATTGTGCTGCACAAACGCTAGGCATTCTGAAGCCCATTCAGACCGGTGGAAGTAGTCTAGATGCAGAGACAGTTGAGGGCGATCGAGCGCTCTACAGCCGCCTTTTTAACCTTGACCCAACCGAGGTTACACCACTGCATTTTGAAGCCCCCCTGGCACCGCCTCTGGCAGCCGCACGAGAAGGTCGCTTGGTGGCACTGGACGTGCCGTGGCAAGCCTTTGAAGCCATGCGTCAGAAATATAACTGGGTGCTTGTGGAAGCCTTGGGAGGACTCGGCTCTCCTGTCACCTACGAAACGACTGTGGCAGATTTGGCGTGGGATTGGCATTTGCCAGCAGTTTTAGTGGTGCCTGTGAAACTGGGCGCGATCGGACAAACGGTTGCGAACGTTGCACTTGCCCGTCAAACCCGTGTTCATCTCAAAGGCATTGTGCTGAACTGCGTACAACCCTGCACAGAACAAGAAATTGCTGATTGGGCACCCGCCGACCTGATCCGATCGCTCACCAATGTTCCTGTGCTAGGACTCATCCCTCATTTAACAGACCCTACAAACTTGAACGAATTGGCTCAAGCCGCTTCAAATCTAGACTTGGAGCGCCTGCTGCCACTAGCAAGCCTGCTCACTGGCATCTCTTAATATCCCGCCGTTTGATTGAGCTTTGAGTTTTGGCTTTCGGTGAGTCAGCCGAACGAGCCTTGAGTTTACTTTGACTTCTGACTCCTGACTTCTGACTCCTGACTTCTGACTCCTGACTTCTGACTTCTGGCTTCTGGCTTCTGACTTCTATCTCCCCGCACTAACTACCGCTCCCTGCTGTCGATCGCCCAAACACCATCCCCACAATGCCGTACTCGTGATAGCGATCGATTCCTAAGCGGTTGCGAACGACAACTGGTAAAGCATCGGGTGGCAGTGGCACAAAGCCTAACCGCATGTAAAATTGCATCCGATGCGGTTGGCTTGCCAGATAGAGCGGTGATGTCGCCTCTTCGGTGAGCCGTTTTACCAGGTGCGACCCGCAGCCCTGCCCGCGCCATGCCGGATCGATGTACACCAGATACGCTTCAGCATGGGTGTTGTAGCAAAACAGCTTGGCACAGCCAATCACTTTGCCGCTACGTTCAGCCACCCAGAAAGGTGCCAGGGTTTTGTCAGTTTGCTGATGCGCTTGCAGCACTAAGGCGAGCATTATTCCTAGAGCAAAGACGTGCGAGTAGAAGCCGTACAATGCTAGTACTGCTAATAAGGTTACCCAGGCGATAGCGATCAACATCTGGTGAGATGGGCGTAGCCACCACCCTTGTCCAAGCTGAAGCGACTGATGAAACATGCGAACTAGCCGTTCAATAGTTTTGCGATCGCCTGCTTGAGCTGGACGAATCAGGCAGGGGGATGGGTCGAGCGATCGTGAAGCATCCTGTGTCATGGAAAGATGGGGTTAACAAGCCAAAGTACCCTTAGAAAGTCGTTAAAGTAGAGAGATTGCGATCGGCAGTCCCTTTCAGGGTGCCCAGGGTTTCTTTGAGAGGCACAACAAGCACTATGGTTTCGTCCCTATCTCCTCATCCTGTTGATACAACCCGTATTCGTGCTGCCATTCAGACCTTGCAGCCTGAGTTGGTTGCGTGGCGCAGACAGTTACACAAAAAGCCGGAGTTGGGCTTTCGTGAGCAGTTAACAGCGGCGTTTATCGCTCAAAAGCTAGAGGAATGGGGCATTGAGCATCAAACTGGGATTGCTCAAACAGGTATTGTTGCTGTCATTCGGGGCGATCGTCCGGGTGCTGTCTTGGG
>JACMKO010000321.1 GCA_014380065.1 Leptolyngbya sp. ES-bin-22
AATAGCAAATCCAAGAGTCCCTTACTCTGCGTGTACGATCGAGAAACATAGGTTGGCACAGTGGAGATAGGCACGTTTCTGATCAGCAGTCGGGCTGATTTGCGAAAAAAACTGACGGACGCAGGCATTCCGGCGAACGCCAACTATGCCGATCCACAATACCGCAGTCGGATGATGTCTGCCCTCAAAGCCTGGGTTGACGACTACTACGCCACCTTCAAAAACGATCGCAAGCCAGCATACGGTGACAGCATTACCTTCACCGCTCAGCCACCCACTCAAGTCACGATCGGCAAATTGACCGGACTGCGCTACGGCTTTGCAGGTATGAAGAAGAGCAGTATTCACGAACAGCACCTTGGCTATGTCGCGTTTGATGGCTCCACCTTATACGTCATCACCACTGCGTTTGATGCCATGTCTGAGACAGGCAAATTTAAGACGCTGGAAGCCTTAAAGCGGTTTGAACCCTATTTGACTAAGCTGATGCCAGGGTTACAACTGCCGATCGCAAAACTCCCAAATCGCTAGATCTGAGCTGCGTCCACTGCCTGCATCCCATGAGTGAGTGGGACAGGCTGGTAGCCAGCATCAGCGGACACAACCGAAATAAAGACGAGTGGCAGCTCCCCCGTGTTCAGCACTCCATGCACACAGCCGATCGGCGCAACAACGACATCACCAGCAGCGATCGCGGTGGTCGTACCAGCGTCGTCCAAAACGTAGGCTCCTTCACCAGCCAAAATCGTCCAGGTATCTTGTCCGTGAGGATGGAGATGGGCACCAATGGCTTGACCGGGTTTGACGTACCAGGCAACAACAGTGGCATGGTCAGATTCTGTCACCACCGATCGCACAGGTTCACCATCGCTCGGTTGGAGAAAGTTAGCACTGGGGAAGATTCGAGTCGCATTCATCTTAGTTTTCGAGTCTTGTTTTCGATTATTGTCAGCAGGCGCAATTATCTCACTGATGACCATTGAGCATTGTTTTCCCGCTCACCGTTGGCACCGCTCATTCACCATCCAGGTTTAAATCTGTGGCTACACGCCTTCGATGAGTTCTCCCCGAAATTAAGGTTGTGCTCGTAGCTAGCTCTTGCGTACTCCAGTACATTAACACCATTTTTACCAAACGTTCGGTATGAAACTAAAATACCGAACGTTTGGTATACTGTCAAGCAAGCAGGCAACTCTTTTTTGAAGGTAGATGAATGTCCAAGGCGGAAGTAGTGCCTAAACTGATGGCTGTTTTTCAGCAATATGGCTATGAGGGGGCAAGTATTACCCGGTTTTCTGAAGCAACTCAGTTAAAACGAGCTAGCTTGTATCACTACTTTCCAAACGGCAAAGAAGAGATGGCGACAGTTGTGTTGGACTACATTATCCAGGGGTTGCAGGAGCAGTTGCTAGCCCCGCTGCGGAGTGATAGCCCACCGATCGATCGCATTCGCGCCATGAACCAAAATGTGGATGCGTTTTACCAACATGGGCAGCAAGACTGTCTGCTGGCGCTTCTCAGCATTGGTGAGGCACACGCACTCTTTCAGGGACGGGTGCAACAAGCGCTGAATCTCTGGATTAATGGTTTAGCAGCCGTGTTGGTGGAGGCAGGTATCACGCCCACGACTGCCCGTCACCGTGCCGAAGACGCGATCGTGCAAATTCAAGGCGCACTGGTGCTCACTCGCGGCTTGAACAACACAACGACATTTGAGCGCATCTTGCAGCAACTGCCGGAGATGTTGCTGCGTCCTGAATGAGCGATCGGCTAGAGCGCGGCTTCTTTTGTCAGGAGCGCCTGTTTGCGATCGCGCCCCCACCGATAGCCTCTCAAGCTGCCGTCGCTGCCCACAACTCGATGGCAGGGAATCGCCACAGCGATGTGATTGCTCGCACAGGCATTTGCCACTGCCCGCACTGCCTGGGGCTTGCCAATGCTCCTCGCGACGTCGCCATAGCTGACGGTGGTACCGGGTGCGATCGTCCGCAGCGCCTGCCACACTTGCTGCTGGAAGGCAGTACCCTGAATATCCAGAGGTAAGTCAACTGCTTGTTGGGGAGCCTCAAGCAAGTGCAACACCTGCTCAACCCAGCCCTCAAACGCCCGATCGCCCTCGCAGAACTGAGCCTTGGGAAAATCAGCCTGGAGCTGCGTGGTCAGCGCCTCAACGGTGTCGCTAAAGGCGATCGCGCAGATACCCTTAGTTGTCCCTGCCACTATCACCCAACCCAGCCAGCAAGGTTGTACCGTATAGCGAATGACAACGCCGATCGCGCCTTGCTGATATTTCGATGGAGTCATGCCCAGTAGAGACGTTGATTGCTCGTAAAAGGTGCTGCTAGTTTCAAAGCCAGCGTTGTAAATCGCTTGAGTCACAGTATTGTCCTCCTGTAAGTGCTGGCGCACTCGCTTGGCTCGTTGGGCGGTTGCGTACTGCCTGGGAGTAACGCCCACAATCTCTTTGAAAACGCGATGGAAATGGTATGTACTGAGTCCTGCTATTTGTGCCATCGCGTCTAGTGACAGGGGCGTGTCTGCTGCCTCAATGTGTTTGCACACGGCGGCAATGATCTCAGCCTGTTGCTGTTGCGGAGAGGTCGATCGCGGGCTACAGCGCTTGCACGGTCGAAAGCCAGCCGCTTCTGCCTCGGCACAGCTATCAAAAAAGCGGACGTTCTCTCGTTTCGGCTGCCGCGAGGCACAGGTTGGGCGGCAATAAATGCCAGTCGTCTTGACCGCGTAGAAAAATTTGTCATCAGCGCTGGGGTTTCGGTGAGCGATCGCCGCCCAGCGTTCAGCCTCAGTTGCGCCAGCCTTTGTTTCGCTCATGCTTGTCATCATCATTACGTTCAGCCGACCTTCTGCCTTCACAGCAGGGTCATTGAAGTGGTGAGGCACAGGGAATAGCTCCTAACGGCGAGTATAGGTCTATTCTCTGCAAGCCGTAGTCTTGACACTATCGGTTTCTTGCGGTGTAATTTGCGGCTGGCTGGTAAAAGCGCTGCTTAGAACTCGGCAGTTGCACCGCTGAACTCGGACAATCGCGCCTCAAGCTGCAACGATCGTGCTCGAAGCTCAAAGCTTGTTGTTTAAAGGTGGAACGATCACATCTCAAACAAGAAGCCTGCTGTTTCAAACTAGAACAATGGCACTTTAGATAGGAACGTTGCTGTTTCAAGTGGCAACGATCGTGCTCAAAGCTCAAAGCTTGTACCTTAAAGCTTCAGCGATCGTGTTTTGAACATGGAACACCGACCTTTTTGCTTGGAACATCGAGCTTAGAAGGCGAAACTTGCAGCTTAGAGCACGAAACACCTATTGCTAGATTGCTGCTGGTGGCTCTTGCAGCGTGCGCTCGCGCCCAACCACTAGAATAAAGAAAGTCTCTGTAACCGATTGTGAACTGAAGCGATGACAACTTCCCTGCATTGGCGGCAACGGGTAGGCAACCAGCGTGATTGGGTTTGGCGTGGTTGGCAGACTCGCTATACCTATATACGGGCAACAAAGGAAGGGAGTGCGACACCCCTGATCTTGCTGCATGGGTTTGGAGCTTCGATCGGGCACTGGCGCAATAACTTAGCAGATCTGGCAGAGCATCACACGGTTTATGCGATCGACCTGCTGGGCTTTGGTGCCTCCGAAAAAGCGGTTGCTTCTTACCGAACGGATCTTTGGGTGGAGCAGGTCTACGAATTTTGGCAGACCTTTATCCAAACGCCTGTGGTGCTGGTGGGAAATTCGATCGGCTCGCTGGTCTGCATGGCGATCGCAGCGGCTCATCCCGAAATGGTCGCAGGCTTCGTGATGATCAGCCTGCCCGATCTGTCGATGGAAGAAGAGGCGTTGCCAAAACCGTTGCGTCCTCTCGTTGGCAGGCTCAAACGGTTGATTCTCTCGCCACTGTTGCTCAGAGCGATGTTTCCGTTGGTGCGACGACCAAAGTTTGTGCGTACCTGGGCAGCGATCGCCTACGCCCAATCCGATGCCATTACCGACGAACTCATCGATATTCTGGCAGAACCACCCCAAGATCGGGGTTCCGCACAGGCGTTCGCCGCCATTTTCAGAGCCATCACCGATTCTCGCTACAGTCCTCACATTAAAACTGTGTTGCCGACCCTTACGGTACCGATGCTGCTCATTTGGGGACAGCAAGACCGCATGATTCCCAAACAATTTGCCCGTCCGAGCCAGTATGGTGAATGCAATCCCAATTTGCGGTTGATCGAACTAGAAAACGCAGGTCACTGTCCCCACGACGAGTGTCCAGAGCAGGTGAATGAGGCGATTTTAGACTGGATGACTGCGTGGAAAGTACTTTGTGGAAAGGCTAAAGGCTAAAGGCTGAAGGCTAAAAGCCCATTTTTATCCTTTATCCTTCAGCCTTTAGACTTTCCACTAGACTTTCCACGTCACGAGCCAGTCGAGAATCGCCTCATTCACCTGCTCTGGGCACTCGTCATGGGGGCAATGGCCCGCGTTGTCCAGTTCGATCAGCTTCAGGTTGGGGTTGTATTCGCCGTATTGACTGGGACGAGCAAACTGTTTGGGAATCATGCGGTCTTGCTGTCCCCAAAGAAGGAGCATGGGCACCGTCAGTGT
>JACMKO010000322.1 GCA_014380065.1 Leptolyngbya sp. ES-bin-22
CCTGCTGCAATTAACTCGTTGACGCGATCCAGGCAAGCGTTCAAACCAGCCGCAAATTCGTAGCGGGTCAGCGCTCGATTACCACGATACGTCTTGTCGGGATAGCCCACAATACAGCCATAGCGTTCCACGAGCGACTGCAACGCCTGAAATGCCCAGTCAGTCGGTCTCACATCCGATAGCTGCGAAACGGAAGTCACTTGACTCGCTCCATTGGCAGGAACAGTACCTTCTGTGCCGTAAACAGTCACCTGACTCAGAGGTGCCGTTGAAACAGGCTGTGATGATACCGCCGAAGCATCGGCTACGATCGCCGGACTTGCCAGAAGCAACGGCGTTGAAGTCTCTAGCCCAGCAGGCAGGGGCGACATCGCAGCAACGCTTTCAGCAGCGCTAGCAGCCGTGTTCATACCAACCACGGCAGAAATAGCCACTGTAGCGCTCAGAAACGCTGGAGCGACCCGTACCAATTTCCAGATTTTTTCAGACATGATTACCCTCACACTCACACATTAAGACAAGTACGCTACTGATTGATTCAGCGATCGCTTAAGCCGTTGCTGCCAATTATAGATCAGTCCAAGCTTAAACTCTAGGGCGATATTTAACGCCGCTAACAGCCGATCGAGAGCTGACCAAGCACTGCTATCAACATCCATAAAACTACAAGACCCGTACGCATGGGTCTCTTAGGAACAAGAATTTAATAACCTCGGCGTTTTCCGTAGGGGCGCACGGCTGTGCGACCCTACCTACGAACAACTTATCGGTTTTATTTAATCCACGATCCTTAGGCATTTGCGTGAGTACCCTAGCAACCTAGAATGTGAATGTTGTCCGAATCACACCGACATATTGGGTATCGTTTCGGCTGTTCCCGTCCGGGTTAAACAGTACAAACACACCCGGTGTAATGGCGATGTTGTCCGTCAAGCGATAGCGGTAGAAAGCTTCCAAGTGGAGGGGTGTACTGCTATCTGTCCGACTATTGGTCAAACCGCTGTTGCTGATCACATTGGGTGCCATACCAAACAGGAGACCGCCCAAATTGCCCTTTTTACCCAAATCGGGGAATGCCAGGTAGCCCACAGCACTCAAGATCGTCGCGTTATCGCTGTTGCTGCGGCGATGAGCGAACGATGCCGCTGCCCAGCCACCCACGAGAAGCTTAGGGCTGAGCTTAAGCTGTACAGAGCCAGCAATGGAATCTGCGGTTGTGGCAGCGCCATTGAAGGGATTGGCGGCAAAGCTAGTGCCTGTGCTGCCTGTAATATTGATGCCGCCACCATTCGGTTCTGTGCCCGTGTAATACGAGTGAGCATACGCAAGACCAAGGGTTAGCGCCTGGTTCGGTTGGAAAACGACTTGAGCAACGGCTGCATTAGAGCCATTAAATAAGCCTCCCTTCGCGGCTGGGTTATTGCTACTGCCACCAGCAAGATAGCCGCCTTCCAATCTCAGCGCATTGCTCAGCTTATAGGCAAACGTGATGCCAGCGGAACCGACGTTGTTCGGGTTGTTGATCCGGTAAAAGTTGTTGAAACGCCCAAAGCGAGACACCGCTCCAGCGCCGCTACTCTCAAACGGGCTTAAATTGCTCACGACCGTATCTTGAAGCTCATCATTGAGAGCATCGATTTGCACGGTGAGTTTGTCACCGACAGGAAAGCGATAGAACAGCTTATCGATTTGGACAGCATTTTTTTCGTCACCATCAAACCCTAAGCGAGTCTGGTTGGTTCCTGTAAAAGCACCGTTAAAAGGAGTCGTGTTACGAGCCTGTAGCCGAGTCCGCAAGCGATCTTTACCCGTGAAGCTGGTATCTAGCGAGAGGCGAACGCGATCGGAAAAAATCGTATTCGTATTGTCATTTCTCGTTGTGTTTGCGATCGCCCCACCCGCACCATTGACGGTAGCGCTCTTACCAAACGTATCCGCGATCGAAAAAATGACTTCGCCACTCAGTTTGGTGGTGGTTGAAAACTGCTGCTTCTCCAGAGTGGCAGTGCGCGTTTCCACTGCATCCACGCGACCACGCAGGGCTGCCAACTCAGCCGCAAATTCTTCTTGCAGCTTTTGCACCGTCAGCAGATCTTCTTTTTTGACCAAATCAGCGGTGCCAGCCGCGATCAGTTCGTTCACTCGATCCATGCAAGCGTTCAGACCAGCCGCAAACTCGTAGCGAGTCAGCGCTCGGTTCCCGCGATACGTCTTGTCGGGATAGCCAACGATGCAACCATAGCGCTCAACCAACGATTGCAGCGACTGGAACGCCCAGTCAGTCGGTTTCACATCTGAAAGCTGGGAGACGGAGGTCACTTGACCCACCATACCTGAAGAAGCATTGCCTTCGACGCTATAAGCAGCGATCTGATCGAGCGTAGCCGTCGGAGGCGCAGGCTGAGGCAAGGCGGCTGAAACGTCTGCTATGGGAGTTTGATTTGTTGAAAGCGAAGACGTTGCCTTCGCTGTATTCGTAGAGTGGTCGATCGTCGTCGCTGGCAAAGTCGTATCAGTCACTTCAGCGGCTTTCACAGCCGTGCTTGTACCTGCGATCGCAGACGCTACAGCGGTAGCACTCAGAAGCGCTGGAGTCGCCAGCAACGTTTTCCAAGATTGTTTTGACATTGTTAACCCTCATCGCCACACCGATCGCGTCAAGATTCCAAAGTCACACACAGGTTGTTGAATGAACTAAGGGTTCTTGACCTCATCACCTTACGCTTCTTGCACTTAATGATCCGGAGGCTTTCAATGGACACAATCACGAAGGTTGTTAAGTGTGATGGGCAATATCGTTGTTGAGAGTAGCCATAGGATTCATGGTGTGCCTGAGTATGACTAGGATGCTAACGGGCGATCGCGTATCTATGGTATTAGAAGCCTGGTTAGCCAGTATAAATTTGTACGCAAAAAAAGCCCCGTAGAGACGGGGCTTTTCGATACGTTTACTTACGTGCCTAGCAACCTAGAAGGTGAAGGTCGTCCGAAGTACGCCAACATACTGAGTACCGTTGTTCTCGTTGCCTTCTGGATTGAAGATGACGATGACACCCGGTGTAAGCGCAATGTTGTCAGTGAGACGATAGCGGTACAGAGCTTCCACGTGGAAGGTGGTGTCGTCATCAAAGCGGCGAACACCCGCAGCATTCCTAAAATCATTGCCAGTGAGTTTAGGTGGAACACCGACGATAATGCCACCCAAGTTGCCCTTCTTACCTAAGTCGGGGAATGCCAAGAAGACAGAACCGTTCAGAATTTCTGCTTCGTTAGCGCTCCGCCCTTGATAAGCTTTGGCGTAGCCAAACCAGCCACCGACAATAAACTTAGGACTCAGCCGCAGTTGCACTTGAGCACCAAAGGTATCAACCGAAGTTGGGTTAGCCAGGAATGGGGTGGAAGCATAGAGGCTAAATGTGCTTGCAGTCACGTTGACGTTACCACCGGGATAGTAAGAACGGACATAGGTTAAACTCCTAAGAAACACACTCCGGGGATGTGGTCTGAGGAATCAGGACAAAGCCAAGCGCCAAAGCCTTTTTCTTGAGATTCTTGACAACCCGTTCTTGGTACTGCTGTTCATAAGCATCGATGCCTGGGTCAACAAAAGCATCCCCAGCTGTCCACAAATGGTAAAAGATGCGTGCGAGTTTGTGAGCAGTGGCTGTAATCGCCTTGGGAGCACCGAGACGCGCTTGCATCCGACGATAGAAAGCGCCGAGTGCAGAATGAGAGCGAACGAGGGTTTGGGCTGCCATTCGGAGAGCGGTGGCGACACGATTAGCAACTTGTCGAGTTTTGGAGCTTTTGCGCTTGCCACCCGTAATGCGAGAGCCAGGACATAGCCCCAACCAGGAAGCAAAATGCTTGACTGAAGGAAAGCGGGATGGGTCTAAGCCTAACTCAGATAGCAGTGTGAGCACCGTTAACACCCCAACGCCATCAATTTGAGTGAAGTCTACCCCACTGATGCGGTACAAATGGGTGCGCAAGTCGAAGTTGGGCGCATTACCCGGTTGTTTCTTGCCCCGTCGTTTCGAGGGTGGCAGGGGTGCGGTGGTGAGATCAACTTGGTCAGCAAACTGGCTCAAGCACTGCTCAATTTGAACATCACAAGCGGCAATTTGCGCCTGAAAGACCTCGTAGAGTTGGAGTTCTTGAGCGAGCACAAACACCAGTTCTTCTCGGTAGTCCCCTTTCAGTGCAGCCGCAATGTCATCGGTACTCGCATGAATGCGGCAATCTTTAAGGGCAGCGAGTTTGTGCAAGTCTCGTTCCCCAGCGATGATGGTTCGAATGATGGCAAGGCCGGTGGTGCCACTGATGTCACTGATGACGCGGTGCAGTTGCACATTCATCTGGGTCAAGGCTTTTTGCATCCGTTGAATATGGGTGCTTGCACTTTTGATTAAGGTGTCCCGTTGGCGAATGTAGCTCCGTAGGACACACACTTGGTCATCGGGACGGAAAGACCCTGCCAACAACCCGTAGCTGTGTAACTGTCGCAACCATTGGCAGTCGAGGACATCGCTTTTGCGCCCCGGTACGGTTTTAACGTGACGAGCATTGACTAATTTGACTTCAAACCCCTGAGTTTCAAGAATTTGAAAGACTGGAATCCAATACACGCCCGTCGCTTCCATCGCCACGGTTTCAATCCCACAGCGTTTCAGCCAATCCGCCATCGCATACAGGTCGGTGGTAAAGCAGCCAAAGCGACGAACGCACTCGCTGTCTCGTTCTTCGGGAACGCTGACCCAATGATAGTCAGCACCCAGGTCAATCCCTGCGGCATTGAGATTGACAACTGACAACTCACGATTGGGTTGACTCATACACTGACCCCTTAATACAGTAGATGAAATCCTGCCCTGACCCGGATGGTACAGTCGATATAGTCTCCTAAACGGGATAGTGAGATTCACTTCACCAATGGCTTAACCACGACCATCCAGAACCAGGCTGAGATACGGGCGCAATCGCACCAGTGTTAAATCGGTCTTTGCTGCCAGGGCATTGCTCCAACTTTAGAACAACTCAACACGGCTCAACTTTGTGTTTCTTGCATTCTTAACAAACGGTACTCCGTTCCTTATTGGCTGAGATCTTGCACCTCTTGTAACAACCTGCCCTGCAATGAATTGCGGGCTAACAGCATGAAGTCCGTTGAAACGGACTGGTGCTCTGTCCACTGGGCCCTTAGTCCACTACCCTTCGGGAAGGCAAAGCCTACAGTGGACTTTCCTTTGTTAG
>JACMKO010000323.1 GCA_014380065.1 Leptolyngbya sp. ES-bin-22
AGTTCCAATGCGCCACCAAGAAAAGTGCCAATGTTGCCATGCTCCATGCTCCATGCCAGCATTTCCCACAACCAACGCCCCATTGACTAACTCATACGTGTTGCCGTCATCAGGCAATGCCATGAAGGCCGCCTCTGTCCAGACTTTCTTGACTGCGGCTGTTTCAACTGCGGCTGTCATTCCAGGTCACTCCCGATCGTCGATAGTTTGAGTGTATCGCTTTCCCTCATGACCTCTTACCCACTCCCGATTCCCGACTCCCGACTCCCGACTCCCGACTCCCCACTTGCCGCAAACGCGATCGCGGCGTTTTGTCCACCGAAACCAAAGCTGAGACAAAGCGCTGTTTGGATTGCATTAGGCAACGGCTGAGTCACAAAATTGAGTGCAAATTCCGGCTGTTTCAGCCCCACACACGGGGGTAACACTTGATGCCTCAACGCCATCAGGCAGAAAGCAGCCCCGATCGCGCCGGAAGCTCCAATGGCGTGCCCAGTGGCTCCTTTGGTTGAACTCACTGGCACACTTTGCGGAAAAAGAGCCTGAATCAGATGCGCTTCATTGCGATCGTTGAGTGCAGTCGCCGTGCCATGTGCGTGAATGTAGCCAATTTCAGCAGCGTCTAAGTTTGAGCGCTGTAAGCACTGTTTGACGGCGGCGATCGCAGCTCGACCACCCGGCTCTGGCTTGCTGACGTGATAGCCATCTGCCGTTAGCCCCGCACCCAGAATGCGACCATAGACAGTCGCGCCCCGCTGTGCCGCTAATGTCGATGCTTCTAGTACCAAAATTGCACCGCCTTCACCTAAAACAAGCCCTTCGCGGTGACGATCGAAGGGATATGCCCCGGTTTTTGCCAGCGCACCCATTTGGGTAAACCCTGCCAGCGTTAGCGGCGTAATGGGTGCCTCTACTGCACCTGCCAGTACGCGCTCATACTGTCCGGTACGCACCAGCTCAAAGCCCTGTGCGATCGACCACAACCCAGTGGCACAGGCTGCCATTGGCGATTGCACTGCTGCGGTGGTTTGAATCTGGCGAGCTGTGACGATCGCGCTGATGTGAGGTAGCGTCTCTAGCCAGTCGAGAGAGCGTTGAGCATTGAGACTGCCACTTTGAAGCTGAGGCATTCTTCCATTGCCCTGTTCCCAAAGCGCCTGAGCTAGTCGTTCCCATGCTGCCTGGTTGCCCCGACTAGAGCCAACCACAACGCCACAATCTGATAGTGGCAATCCCAAGCCAGCATCGATCAGCGCCGCAGCAACGACTTGCTGCGTCAGGATAGGCAAGGTTGATGGTGTATCGCCAATGAGTGCCAGTGGCGATGGCTCTAATGCTGCAAACGGTTGACGGTAACGTATCCCAGAGTCCCCAGCCAGTAGGCGCTTCCAAGTTATTTCTAGCGAACCCAACGCGGATACAAGCCCGATGCCAGTGACGACAACATCCATAGCGTAGAAAGGCTAAAGGCAAAGGGATAAAATGCTCCTTCAGCCTTTAGCCTTTAGCCTTTCTTCAGATTTTCCAACCCCTTCACCACTTTTGCAGACTCAATGCGATCGCCCTGCTGAATTTTATCAACGGTTTCCATGCCTTGTGTCACGTAACCAAACACCGCATAGTTGCCATCCAGGAAATTCACATCAGCCAGCGTAATGTAAAACTGTGACGAGGCAGAGTCAGGTGACTGCGATCGTGCCATCGACAGCGCGCCACGCTTATGGGTCAACTTTGGCTTTGCTGTAATCCCAGCCGTATCAAACGTCTGGCGATAGACAGGAGTTTTTGCCCCTACAGGTGTGATTTCGAGCGGCACATAGCGCGCCTGCCCCGTTGCGGGGTCGATGAAGCTGCCTGTACCCAACTGCTCTGGGGGGAAATTTGGGTTTTTGCTCTGTGGATCACCGCCCTGAACGACAAAAGGCTGCGGTTCACGGACGACTCGATGAAAGACTAACCCGTTGTAAACACCACGCTGCACCAAATCCACAAAATTTCCTGCCGTCAGCGGTGCATTTGCGCCGTCCAATTCTGCGGTGATAGTGCCCCCTTTCACCACGATCGCCACGGTTGCCTTGCCGTCTAGCCGGGGAATACCAGACGCTTGTGGACTGCTTGCCTGGGTGACAGGAGTAGATGCCGCTTGAGTTGGTGCAGGGCTAGCAGCAGATGATTGAGAGTCTTGCTGCGGTAAACACCCACCCAGTACGATCGCCGTGGTGACGACCACTAACGCTAGCCATTGTCGCAAAGTCCTGAGCATATCAATTCACCATTTGAACTAAAGCAATCAAGTATGACATGGGGAGCGCTTGCACTTAGCCAACTGCTTTGCCGAAGCAAGCTACAGCCTTCAGAGTCTTCGACTACAGCCCTTCCAGCGGAATACTCAAAAAGCGCGCCAGCTCTGCGCCCTCGTTCTCCAACTGCGCCAGTGAAAGTGGCTGCCCGACACGAGTCAATGGCACATCACGCCTACCTTTCACCCGTAAAGAGAGCGTACGTTTAGGGTTTAACCCTTCCCTCAGGTCTACCTTGACCGCCTGCACGTCCTCTAGCTTGCAGGTCAGCTCAATCTGACGATTTTTGCCCGGGAAGCCCCACCGAAAAATTTTCATCTGCCCCGTGTTTTTGTCAAATTCGTTGTAGCCACCGCCCACATCCCAGGAGATGGTTAACCACAGATAGAGGCTAAAAAGGGTTGCAGCCAGCCCGTAAAACCCCATTGCCACACCCTGTGGAATGAAGATAAGCTGAGTGGGGTCAGAGAACGGTAGCAGATTCACGTGGAGGTAGCTCGAAATGCCCGCTAGTAAGAAACCCATTCCCCCAGCAGAAACAATCACTGCCCACCAGTAGTTACTAAAGCGGCGAGAACCGATCACCCGTTGACGTAGAACACTTGTTTCGAGAGCAGCGGTTTGTGCAGTCATAATCAGCAACAGCGATCATCAAACTCTAATGTTAGCGGATATCGGCTACTATCACTGCTTAAGACAGTTGGAAGGGTTTGAGATGAGGTGATTATTAAGCTTTATTTAATCTTGTGCCAGAATCCGACAATTTATTTGAGCCAAATCGCCGTTGCTCTAAGTAAAGTTTCCAATTTTAGGCTTGCAGAGCGTACAATTACCTAGTTTTATTGTCTGGATTCATCCTCTGAGGTTAGGTCTAACTTGAGTAGGCGTTAACAAGAAGACATTAGATGCCGATTGTCAAGTACTTTTAGCGGTTAAAAGCTGGCATCAAGATTGCTGAGACTGTACATGTAGGTTTGTAAAATTTCTGATTTCTCCTATTATGTATAGACATATGAATCCGTTTGCTCTTTAAAACGATACCCATCGTGACCGAGAGTCTGCACTTTTAGTACTGTCCAGAGGATTTAACTCTATGACCATAGCTGTCGGGCGTGCGCCAGCGAGTCGGGGAGCGTTTGACGTTCTCGACGACTGGCTGAAGCGTGATCGCTTCGTTTTTGTCGGTTGGTC
>JACMKO010000324.1 GCA_014380065.1 Leptolyngbya sp. ES-bin-22
GTCCTTCAGTTAGTACCTATCTGCCCTCATTCGCTGGCATCACGAGCGCTGGTGTTTGCCGATACTGAACCAGTCACCATTTTCCCCGCTACGCCTAATCGGATGGTCATGGTGGTAGATGGCAATGGCGGTTGCTATGTCCTCCCAGAAGATCGGGTGCGGATTGAGCGATCGCGGTATCATGCTCGGTTCATTCGGCTACGATCGCCAGAATTTTTTCATCTTCTGCGCGAAAAGCTCGGCTGGGGGCTACCTCACGTCGCTAAGCCCTCATCAGTAGAACTGCCATAACCTAAAAGTCGTCTAGAAGTGCTACAACAGGGAGGATATCGCTAGGTATTCATTCTTAGTGACGTTCTTGCAAACTCAGTGATTGTGTAACTGATATTGTTCCCTAACTATGTATGAATAGCGTTCTTCCTGACTCAACCCCCTGCGTACTGCTGGTTGAAACCGATGAAGCACTGGCTAACCATGTCAGCCTTGACTTGAAAGAATCTGGTTATGACATTGTGATGGCACCCGATGCAGTGGGTGGGCTACGTCAGGCGACAGAGCTACAGCCTTCGTTGATCGTGGTCGATCGCATGTTGGCGGGCGAATCGGGGCTATGGTTCTGTAACCGTCTGCGATCGCTGGGCAACCGCGCCCCCGTCTTGCTGATGATGGCGCGAGATGGTGTGGACGATCGGGTTGCCTGCTTGGAATCTGGTGCGGATGATTATTTTCTCAAGCCCTACCGAACGGAAGAATTTCTGAGGCTCGTGCGCCTTTACCTCCAGCCCGATAGTCCTGCCAGTGAGCGCTTACGCTTTGGCGATTTAATCTTGGATCTCTCGACTCGTCGCGCTTTGCGGAATGGACGGGCGATCGACTTGACGATGAAAGAATTTGAACTCCTCAAATATTTGATGGAACATCCCCGTGAAGTGCTGACGCGTGAACAAATTCTGGAAAACGTGTGGGGCTATGACTTTGTGGGCGAGTCAAACGTCATTGAAGTGTACATTCGCTACCTGCGATTAAAGATCGAGGACGAAGGGGAGAAGCGCCTCATCCAAACGGTTCGCGGTGTTGGTTATGTGATGCGCGAAGCCTGAACTGTACATTGAAACGTGACGTTAGGAACTCAGTCGCGGTTTTAAGAGACTAAAGAGAAGGCGTTAAGCGTGATCGTTGAGGCGGTCGCCGGGTCAGCTTGGACGTTCAGCCAAGTCCCCAGCCTAAGTGATGGGTTAACGTCTCACCGCTAACGTTGCAGAGGAGTAGACTATTGAGTTGGATGATGAGACAAGGGCGCGATCGTACAGCACCAAACCATTGGCATTCTTTGAGGCACCTCACAAGCGTTTTGCTTGCCTGCGTTTTGCTTGGTTGTTCCGCTTCAGTGCCAGCAGAACCACCCAACGTCGGAGTACCCGCTCCTGCCGCGTCTCCAGCGATCAAGCAACCAGCTACCGTGCAAACAACCGTCTCTGGTCAAATGCTGCCCCTCTCAGCACAAATCAACGTGGCAAATCAGGTGATTCAGCTTGAAGTGGCACGGACTGCCGCACAGCAAGAAATTGGACTCATGTACCGCACGGAACTGGCAAAAGACCGGGGCATGGTGTTTCTGTTTGCTTCACCGCGTCGAGTTGGCTTCTGGATGAAAAACACCTTGATTCCTCTAGACATGGTTTTTCTGCTCAAAGGCAAAGTGCAAGCGATTTCTAGCAACGCTCAGCCCTGCAAAGCCGATCCTTGCCCAATTTATGGTTCAAATGCCCTGGTGGATCAGGTGATTGAACTACGGGCTGGACGGGCGAATGAGTTGGGTCTAAAACAGGGCGATCGCATCCTGTTGCAACAGTAAGCTGACCTTGCCTTAGCGTTCATCTCTCTTTTAAACCCCTTGATTTTGGGGCATCCAAAGACGGTAATCTTTCGGCAGATAGAGTTTGATGCTCAATGTTGTCACTATCGTCACCTAAACGTAGGTCGAGCGCTGCCGGATAAAACGCTTGTTCCAAAGACGTGGTGTAGCTGTGGCGAGTTTTTTGCGGTGAATGAGTTTGGTGAGCAGAAATTGCTCGAGTTAACAGCATTTAGAGCGTCAGGTAAACCGGACTAAACGCGATCGCTTCAACCCTTTTGCGCGGTCTTCCATAATACCAAATCCAAAAATAGGCGCTACAGATCAAGCCGCCAAGCCGCCCTCACCCTCAATCCCTCTCCCAAGGGGCGAGGGACTTTGCCTTTCGCTCCCTTCTCCTTGGGGAGAAGGGCTAGGGATGAGGGCAAAAGATCTGTAGCCTTTGCAATTTGATTTGGTATAAGACGCGATCGTTTGCTTTACGTAAAAAAGCTGAGGTGATTTACAGAGCAACGGTTCGCTTCTGTAGATTCGCAGATGCTTTTTGCCACCGCACTTGTTTAAGTGAGCATTAGCAAGACATGGATGGCAGATCGGTTTTTATAGCAATAGACGGATGGGTTAGGACGGGGTGCAGGGGCTTCGGCGTGAGCGCTCAGTCGAACGGTGGAACCCCTGGCTGGGGGCAACGCCCACACACACCCTTTTATCCCCATGTCCTAAACGTTGTGACGATCGCTATAGTTGCTGTCTATGAGACGAAACTACATAGTTTACCTAAAATTATGTAGACAGATTAAAGACTCATTGGCAGCCTTCTCAGCAACTTGCTCCTTAACCCACAATAGTGTCCTAATCCAGAGGCGAACCATGACGATACCGACGACCTACTCTCGCTTGCTTCGGTTTTTACAGGAAGACCTGTCAATTTCGGCTGCGTCGATCGCCGTCGCCTTGCGTCATCGAGAGCATGACCCTGGCCCGTTGCCCATGATTCTTTGGCAGTACGGCTTAGTAACGCTCGAACAGTTAGATCAAATTTACGACTGGCTTGAACAAGCGTAAACGCGCGATCGCCGCTTCAACCTGTGAAGTATGATCCCTAGCGCCATCACGATCGTCTCAGCCATCGCTACCCTGTGGAATGCTGACCGTAAACGTTGTGCCGATTCCAAGCTCACTCTCGACTGAAATTTGCCCCTGGTGCAGATCCAAACATTTTTTAACAACGGTCAGCCCTAATCCCGTCCCGATCGCTCTCTGAGCGTTCTTACCCCGCACAAAGGGATTGTAAAGCTCCGCTAGATCTTCTTTGGCAATGCCAATGCCTTCGTCTTTCACCCGAAATGCGATCGCCTCTACTGCGGTGATCAGCGTGAACGTGATTGTACTTGACGGGGGTGAATATTTGATGGCGTTCGAGAGTAAATTACTGAGCACGGAGTACATCAGGCGTGCATCCATCCAGGCGTGAGTGCGATCGCCCTGCTGCGAAAATTTAATGGCGTGTTGAGGCTCATTGAGCAGGTGAAAATCTTCGATGAGATTGAGGCAAAACGTTTGGATCTCCACCTGGCTTGGGTTGTATTCTAGTTTTCCTGCATCGGCCCGTGCCAGCGTGAGCACGTCATTTAACAACTGAGTCACGAGTTTGGCTGAAGCTTGAATACGGTATAGGTTCTTTAACTTGGCTGGCTCCACTACCGACTTAAGCGTTTCCTCTAAAAGCTGAGCCGAGCCGAGAATATGACTGAGGGGAGTCCGAAACTCGTGCGAAATCAGGGAGAAGAATTGCAGTTTGAGTTCACTCAGTGCTTTTGCTTGCGCCAAGGACTGCTGCCGCGCTTCTGCCTGCTGACGTTTTGTCTTTTGGTAAGACGCTACGCTATAAATGCCAACGAGAAGTACGAAGGTAGAAAGTGCACCGACTAACTCAAGCAGCAGCCTATTTTCAAAGCCAGTTTGGAAGTATGCCGCTTGACCCTCTAAAAAAGCTTCTTCATTCGCTTGCAGTGCAGCAATGATTTGGTGCATGCTGCTTTGGTTCTGCCTGATTTGAGTCACCAGTGCTTCTGGTGTCATCATGTTCGGTTTCTGGCTCTGCTGTTGCTCAATTAACTGTTGAAACAGAGCTTCTCTGCGATCGGTCAGGGCATTTAGTGTCGCAAGCCATTGCTGTTGTTTTGCTAGACGAATGGGAAACTGGTTTAGTTTAGCAAGCTGAAGTTTGAGGCTCTGAATGGTAGTTTGGTAGTCTTTTAGCTCACTTAAACCACCAAGTTGTAAATGATCCACCCGCCTGAATTCAGTATAGGCAAGGCTAATGGATAACCCAGAAATAATTTGCAGCTTCTCGTTGCTCTGTCGCAACTGCTCCGCATTATTCGTTAAACGACGGGCGTTCCGATAGGAGAGAGCGCTAATACTAGCGACTAATATCAATGCTAAACAAAACCCAGCCGGAATCCATTTTCCTCTGAACGCCCCTTTCACTCGCTTCAAAAACTGTTTCACTCGCTTAAGTAGCAGGATGAAGCGTCTAGGTAACCATCTCATAGTGACTGAGAGCAACGTATTTTTGATCATACAGTCCTTGAGCAAAGTACCGCTGGCAGAGGTTTTATGCTTGACTAAGTAAGCTAACATAATTAATTTGTAGATGTCGTAGTGTGAGCGTCTCGCTCGCGGGCAAGATGCTACACACGTAATTTAATCTGAGTCACCGACTTAGTTGCTATAATTCATTTGCTACTGATGCTAAGGCTACGAATTTCGTCGGTAAAAATGACACGTGAATGATGAAAGAATAAGCCAGAAAAATATTATTATTGATCTCTATTTCTCTACCGAAGA
>JACMKO010000325.1 GCA_014380065.1 Leptolyngbya sp. ES-bin-22
GAGCCATCAAAGTAATCCTCGGTAACTTTTGCCATGCAGTCTCGCTTGCGGTTGCCGGTCAGTTTCGGGACCGCATCTTTGAAGTTAGCTTTGATGCTATCAGTGAGCCTTATCCCTACGATGTCAGTGCTAGAGCTTGAGAGCAGGAGCGGCTAAAGCCACGCTGCCTATGCTCTAGCATCGCTGGGAGGTTATTTATCCGCAAGTCCCTTAGTGCTTGAAGAGCGCCACAATTTCTTCAAAGCAATAGTCATTGACTAGATGGGTTAGCGCTTTTGACAAGTCTGTCTTTGAAGATGGAATTTCTTCAATCAAAGCGAGCAGATGTTTGGTATTTGCTCGACTAGCGGCCTGGTGCAATTGGTCTAACCAGTCTGGGGGCATGATTGCCAGATCCGTCGTCGTTAGAGGGGCGGAGGGGAGATGAGTGGGTGTCTGAGGCAGGTATGCCGCCGTGTCGTTGGCTACCTCAGGTTCAGCATAACGATAGCAGACACCCAAAAACTCTGCCATTTTTGAAAAAATGAGTTCTGTCTGAAAGGGCTTGCGGACAAAATCGCTGCACCCCGCTGCCAGCGCTATTTTTCGATCTTCTTCAAAAACGCTACCTGCAAGGGCAATAATGATGGGGGATGGATAGTTGAGTCGATCGCTGACCGCTTTAATGCGTTTGGTTGCTTCGTAGCCATCCAGCATCGGCATCCGAATATCTATCCAAATCAGGTAGGGTTGCCAGCTTTCCCAGAGAGCGATTGCCTCTAATCCATTCACAGCCTCCCGCACTTCAAACCCCACAGAGGTCAGCAACGTCTGTAAAATCTGGCGATTTTCGGCTTTGTCGTCTACGGCTAGAATGCGGTATGCAGGCTGATCGGGAGCCAGACCAACGACCGTAGGACGGGGATCGGTTGCTAGGTGGGTTGGGTTCTTTGCGATCGCGGGTTGGATCATGGATTTGTAGCTCTCTGGTTGCTAACGCCTGTTGAATGTAATGCAAGCGTTGCTCAGCGAGTTCGGCAGGTAGGGAATCGTACACTGTTGTACCAACTGCCAGTTGCGGTGCATTAAGCACTTTGAGGCGATCGTTACTGAGCACCTCCAAATAGGTTCCGTCGCGTTGAATCCGAAACAGCAAATCAGGCATAGCGTCAAGCAGGGCGCGATTCGTGGCTTCGCTCTGGCGTAACGCCTCTTCTGCTTGCTTGCGATCGGTAATGTCGCGCACAATCATCAAGACTTCATCATCCAGAATAGGCACAACCCGCACTTCTTGATCGTGGTGTTCGCTATCAATCACAACCTGTTGCTCATAGCTCTGGCTTTCTTTGAGCTGTAGGGCTTGCTGAATGTAAGACAGGCATTGATCTGCGAGATTCGGTGGGAGCGTCTCGTGAACCGTTGAGTCAACGGCAATGCCTCCGAGATTCAAGGTCTTGAGCTGATTATTATGCAGAATATCTAGATAGGTGCCATCTCGTCGAATGCGAAGCAGTAGGTCAGGAATGGCATTAATCAAAGCGCGATTAGTCGCTTCACTTTAGTGCAGAGCTTCTTCTGCTTGCTTGTGGGCAGTAATATCACGTGCCATCCAGAGGACGGTGTTTTCACATAGAGGAGAGATGCTGGCAGAGGTCCACATGAGTTGATCACCAATGGTCAGACTGTACTCGACATTGGTGAGTGGTTGCTGCGTTTCCAATACCTGCTGAATAACGTCATGGCAGAATTTTGCCAGCTCTGGAGGATGGGTGTCATAAAGTGTGCGGTTAACCTGCTCTTCACTGGGTTTAACCAGCAATTGGGGGTTGGTTGCTACCAGCTTCAGACAACAGCCCGTGTGGTCATACACCAGAATGACATCCGGCATGGCAGCGAATAAACCGTGCAGTTCGTCTTCAACGCGTTTGCGCTCACTAATATCAGCAATCACCCCATCGACACAGCCAGACGCTTGATCCAGTCGGGCAGAGA
Organism: Leptolyngbya sp. ES-bin-22; assembly: GCA_014380065.1. GTDB lineage: Bacteria > Cyanobacteriota > Cyanobacteriia > Leptolyngbyales > Leptolyngbyaceae > Stenomitos. The sequence goes on from JACMKO010000325.1 coordinate 1,972, forward strand.
GTAAGCCCCGAAATTGAGAGCCATCTTGTTTCAAAAATTGGGCTTCAAAGTTATGCAGTGCGCCACACTCATATAACTGTGCCCGTGCCTGTGCCCGATCCTCAGGATGCACGTAAAAATCAACCGTGTGTTTTTGCATAATCACGTCCGCAGCTTCGTAGCCCGTGATCGCAATAAACTGCTGATTTGTATCCAACATCAAACCGTCTTCCATGCGGGCACGAAAAATGCCAGCTTGAGAGTTTTCAAAGAGGTTGCGGAATTTGCTTTCACTTTGCTGTAATGCCTCTACTGCCTGTTGGCGTTTTTGTTCGTAGGCTTCCAGGTCTGCCAGCATGGTGTTGATACGAACCGCAAGATCGGACAGTTCGTCGTGTCCCAGTGCCGAAACGCGACTAGAAAGGTTGTCGCGGCTGATGGCGCTCACTTCGGCGTTGAGTTTTGCCAACCGAGGTAAGGCCAGTCGTTCCAACAACAGCAGCATGACCGCGCAAAGAACAATTCCAATGCCTAAAAAGACCCACTCAAAAACCGGAGGGTTACTTGCCCTTGCTGGTAGATCGTGCGATCGCTTTCGGTTTTGAGGACGATCGCGGGTTTGCCATAAATATCGCTCAGCAGAGCATAGCCGGCGATCATCGCGTCGCTTAATGGATGCACCGCAATAGCGGCATTCTCTGCGACAGGAGGGTGTTGCCAGGATTGTAAACGGGTTGGCAGTTGGGCGGTTTCAATCGGTTGGATGGAGAGCGGCAAGCGGATCAGTTTCGTGAGTCGGTTCACTTCATCCCGATCCAGATAGCGCCCCACAACGATCGTGTCACGATCGGTCTTACCCTGACTCCCCTGCTGGATAGCAAGAAAAAACGGC
>JACMKO010000326.1 GCA_014380065.1 Leptolyngbya sp. ES-bin-22
GTAGGTACTTTCTTACGCAGCCCAGAGGTTCCAGGCTTTTGGTCAATAAAGGGCGTAGTCGAAACGGTTTGTATACTCATGCAAGATCCTTTAAAACTGCCGCTATATGAACTGGGGCATCGCCACTGATGTCAACCAGCAGTGATCCGTATCGTGTGTGCGATCGCACTGATGCACTTCAAATCATACGTCGCAGTGGTTAAGAGATCAGGTCACTGGAGGATGGTAGTGGTGATCACTTCACAACAGTAACGACCGTGCCAAGCGTCACCTGCTTAAATAGCTCTTCCACGTCTTTGTTGTACATGCGAACACAGCCGTGAGAAGCCGCTCTGCCGACGGAGCGCGGGGTAGGCGTACCGTGAAACCCAATCCAGTTTTTGCCGTTTGTCCAAAAGCCAATCCAATAACGACCGAGCGGATTTTCGGGATCGCCACCGGGAATCACGACTCCTTTCTCCAACGGGTGCTCCCAAGTCGGATTTTTGATCATCTGCTTGACTTCATAGGTGCCCATAGGAGTTTCCCACCCTGGACGACCGACCGCGATCGCGTAGCTTTTAACAGGCATATCGCCTCGATAAAGAGTGACCTGACGACGGCTCAGGCGAATTTCTAGCCGCAGCGCTTGAGTATCGACATCGGCAGGCACCTTGGGATCAAACTGCAAATCTGGATGAAACCCTGGATCGAGATATGGGGCTAATGCCGCTGGAATTTGCAGGTGGCTTGGCGGGGCTGTAACTCCCACATCAGAGGGCTTCGGAGGCTCTGGTTTCGGTGCTGCTGGTTTTGTATCCTGGCTTGGTAACGGCGCAACGGCGATCGCAATGGGTCGCTGTGCCAACGAGATGGAGGGTACGGCTAAAAAGCTGACTGTTAAAAGCGTAGCTAGTCGAACTAAAGGTTGCGGCATGAAGTAGGCGAAAGCTCAGGAGACTATATTCGATGAAAGCAAGAGAGTAGACGACTGGCAATACACCCCTGGTGGGAAAACCCTGAAAAGAAGCCGTTTTTGTCACTTATCGTTTTGCAACGGGCGACTGATTTCCCTAACCACCCATCCTATGCCATTCTTCAGACCGATGTTTTTTAGCGACTGACGCTTGATGATAACCGCAAGAGGCGATCGACAAGGGATGTAGAGGATGAAGCCGAAGGATGCTTTCAAGCTGCTTAAAGATACGGTGACCGAATGGAGCGAAGATAAGGTGTCGCTGTGGGCAGCAGCATTGGCATACTACACGATCTTCTCGTTAGCTCCTTTATTGTTGATTGCGATCGCGATCGCAGGCGTTGTGTTTGGCGAAGACGCTGCACGGGGCGAAATCGTTGGACAAATTCAGGGATTAGTGGGCAAAGAAGGGGCAACCGCCATCCAGACAATGATCCAAAACGCCCATCGTCCAGGTTCAGGAGGCACGATCGCAACCATCGTCGGGATTGCCACGCTCTTGTTTGGGGCATCCGGCGTGTTTGGGCAGCTACAAGATGCGCTCAATGCTATTTGGGGTGTGAAGCCGAAGCCAGGACAGGGTATCAAAAGCTTTATTCAGACTCGCTTTCTGTCCTTTGCAATGGTGCTGGTCATTAGTTTTTTGCTGCTGGTCTCTCTAGTGCTTTCGGCAGCGCTGGCAGCGATCGCCACCTTCTTCAGTCGCTTCATGCCAGATCTGGTGATTCTGGGTCAGGTGTTGAATTTCGTCATTTCATTTGGCTTTATTACGCTGCTATTTGCCGCCATCTACAAATTTCTGCCTGATGTGAATGTCGCCTGGAAAGACCTGTGGATCGGTGCCGCAACAACCGCATTACTATTCAACATTGGTAAGTTTTTGATTGGGCTTTACCTGGGTAGTAGTGGTGCCAGCTCAACTTATGGGGCAGCAGGCTCACTTGTTGTTATTTTACTGTGGGTCTTTTATTCGGCTCAAATTCTACTTTTTGGCGCGGAGTTTACACAGGTCTTTGCCAAATATCGTGGGTCTGAAATCACGCCTAGCGCCCATGCGGTGCGCATTCCGCAAGCAACTCAGGCTCAGGCAGAGATGCCTGTCGATCACGATGCTGCTGGACAGAAGTATCGTGGCACCGCCTCAGTGACACCTGAACAGTCGACATTAGCCCGCCCACCAGCCCGCTCCCGCAAAACAGGCTCGATCGCGGCTCTATTAGGCTCTGTTGTCATGCTTGCTGGCACTGTCCGGCGATCGTCTCAGCGCTCACATCGTCGTCGTAGGCGTTAAAGCCTCTGCCTCTCACCGACAGCCCAGACTTTCTCGTGTCACAATGCCTGTCGCTGGATTTACCCCGTCGGCACGTTTACAGAGTTGAGCCAGAGCGTAGCGATCGAGAATGGCATCGGTAAAGTCAGCCCCTGTGATGTCTGCCTCTTCAAAAATGCTGCTGGACAGCGTTGCGCCGATGAGAATGGCATTGGTCAGCTTGGCTTTGTAAAAGGTGACGCGATCGCCCAGCGCATTTTCTAAATTCGCCCCGGTAAGATCGGCTCCTAAAAGATTGCCTTTCGTCAAAATCGCGCCCTTCATATTCGCGCCAGCAAAGTTTGTGCCTCGCATCTCAGCCGCTACAAACACGCCCCCAACCAGATCAACGTTGGCGAAGTCTCGATTGTCTAAATTGGTGTTGCTGTAGTTGATTGTTTTCGCTTGAGCGAGAGCCGGTGCAGCTCCTAGCAATACCCACAGCCACGCCAGCGCGATTGCTAATAGAACAATAAACGATCGTCTCATAAGGCTAATAGAAAACAGTTGCATGAGCTTTGACAAACGAATCAGATGTTCACTGCCTCTATCTAACGACCCAGTTGAGCTGCCGTAGGTGGCATCTGATGTTACAGATAACCTTTATGTGGTCGGCACCAATGTAGTGTTCGATCGCTGGCTACTCAATTTTAGTTCTGTACTTTAACGGTATACGTACACAGTGTGGATCGAGAAAATCAATCAGATCGATCAACCTGCTGTGGATCAAAATAAGGCGTTCCCCACCAATCTTTGATTCTTTTATTACCATATCAAGATCCTCTTTGAGTTTTGCAAACCAACGGGCAAAGTTTGAATCGCTCATTTTCTGAACAAATGCAGCATAACCAATGCACTCATAACCCAGCATTTTATCTGTGGATCGAGACTGCATCATAATTTCTCCAATCGCCCGTTGTTCTCCATTAAATAATTGAAACGTCGGATCAAAATTACCTTTGTTATTGAGTTGGCTTGTACCAAAAGCTTTGGTAATGTTCACAGATAGTTCACTAAGGTGACGATTTAATTCAAGATCACCTAAGTCTAAAAACTGGATTTCTCGTCGTAGAATCTCGACCCATCCAAAATATTCTGCAAAAACATATAACGTATTGTTGATCAAATAATTTTGTTCGGATAAACAACGTTGATCAAAGTTTTGCAAAATGCGGTTTTGACGAATGTTAAATAAGCGGCTTTGGAGATCGATCGCTGAGCGTAGTAATGGATCTCGATATTTCGACATTAAGGCAGACGTTTGAGCTTCACGCGATGCAACTTCACGTTGTTTAGTAAGACGATCAGACAGTTGTGTCACACGCATTTGCCCATAAATGCTAATGATGGCGCTAATGACTGCGACGATCGCTGCAATGATTGCAGTAACAACTTCAGGCTTCATTTGCAACTACGCTATATAAGTAGAAAGCTATGTTTTACCGAAAATTTTACTATATGACTCTACCGATAGATAAGCGATTGAACAACTAATGACTAGCAACTAAAAGCTAGCAGGCGACGATGCAACGTCTCGTTAGTTCGTCGGCACCGTCCAATCGTTTCCCAGACGAATCGTTAGGTCAGACTCTAGATCGCCTGTTGAGTCTGCCTCAACCCTACCTAACCCTAGCAAACGTTTCAACGTGGCAGCACCACCCAGATCGCCCTGCTGTGCAATGATTTGGGTCTGGCTCTGCTTGTCAGACCAATCAGAGGAAACATAGACATTGACAAAACCACGCTTGGTCAAGTAAAGCCTGAGCTGATTAGCAGCATCAGGCTTA
>JACMKO010000327.1 GCA_014380065.1 Leptolyngbya sp. ES-bin-22
ATCTCCCAACCAATTTCCTGGCTTGAGCAAAACTGATTTTCCAGGTTCTAGGGCTGAGGTTCCTTTCTCTTGCACTAGACGAACATTTCCAGCCAGCAGCAGCAGTTGGCTACCGGGTGTTTGACTCGACCACAGCACTTCTCCGGTTGTATGACGGCTGATTTGCGCGTGTTGGCGAAAGTGTAATTTCTGATTATCCCCAAGAAGACTTAACGGAATTTCATCCCAGGGTAGATTGAGTGTGTAAATGTCTGTTTGTACAACCATGTCGGTTCACCTGTAATGCGACAGTCTAGGATGTTTGCAACGGACTGAGGGTGCTACAGAAGTCTGAGGCTGATTACAGAACTTTGAGGTTTTTGGTCGTGGCTCTGATAAAGAGGAATCCTTGCAATTGCTCAGTGACGATGCCAATGGATGGAATAGCTCAACTACACAGGAGTCAACGTGTCAGCCTTTGAGGAATTAGATATGCAACTTCAAACGCTGATCAGCCAGCGGATGCCATTAGATCGGGAAGCACCGCCATCGCGTTTGGAGCGATCGATTACCACCAGTTGGACTTGATTTGAAGAACAATTTGATGCTTGCCTGCGGGGTGAAGAATTCCCGCCGCCTGCCCTGGTGGTTGATGAAACTTAACGATCGTCACTATGCGAGTGAAATGGACATCGCTTTTGTTGATCGTTTGGAAGAACGGCTTGAGCATTGGCTGTAACATCTTTCTCTGTAATCCAGAGTGGGGACAAATGAAAGAAGTTGGGTTTAAGGCAAACATCCTGCATCTCCTGATGAAAGACTTCCATTGTGGAAGCGGATAGCGGCGGCACGATTCTGCCCCAGTCCGCAGGCACGATTCGTTCAGCCTCAGCCTCTCGCTGCCAGTGCTGCATGAACTGAGCCGAAGCCGTGTGGTGATCCACGATCGTCACGCCAGCCAGCGTAAACGAGTGCAAAACAGCACGATTCAGTTCAATCAACGCCCGATCTTGCCACAGCGACAGTTTTGAGCGAGTATTCAACCCCATGCGTTCAGCAACGACAGGCAACAGGTTGTAGCGCTTCACATCGCCAAAATTGCGGGCACCAATTTCAGTGCTCATATACCAACCATTGAAGGGAGCAGCAGAATAGGAGATTCCACCAATTTCTAAGCGCCAGTCTGAAATGGCGGGGAGGGCGTGCCATTTCAGCCCCAATTCTGCAAACCAATCATATTCAGGATGCGTCATGGGCACTTCCATCACAATGTTTGGCGGTAGTTCAAACCACTGCGGCTTCTGACCCGGCATTTGAATGATCAGTGGCAACACGTCAAATCGAGTTCCCTGTCCTTGCCAGCCGAATTGTTGACAAATTTCCGTGAGTTCCACTTGGTCAGGATCACCCACGATCGCACCGTCAGCTTGACGATAGCCTGCATAGCGAATCAACTGCGGGTTCCAGATGCGGATACCAGGTTGTCCCGGTAAATCCGGGGCAAAAACACTAATGGTGGAGCGAATGTTGCCGCCATTCGTTGCTTGTTGCATGTGTTCGACGATCGCGGCGAAGATATCTTCTGCGGTGGTGAGATGTCGCAGGTCGCGCACGATCAATGACTCCCAGAAAATCCGACCGATGCAGCGTGAGTGATTGCGCCAAGCGACTTTTGCCCCATACGCTATTTCCTCCTTAGTCTGCCAGTAGGTGCGCGAGTGGCGATAGTCTTGATGAATCTCTGCAAGGCGTTTCTGCAACTGAGCCTCTGGCAGCGACTGCTCTTGATGAAACAAGCGTAAGTAGTCGATCGCTTCGAGTAGCAGTGTTGGCAATTCTACCTGTTCAAACGGCGCAGGCGATCGCGGGCAGGAGTTATGGTTGGGTTTTAGCATAAATGGCACTAAGGTACTTTTGTCATCACGTCAGAAGTAGCCGTTTCAAGGGAGCCACGCGGTTCTTTCAGAAAGAACGCACATAGACTCGCGCAGATCAAAGCTGCGATACCCATGCTGTAGAACAACGTTTGCACATTGCTCAAACTGTAAATCAGCAAATAAATGACACCGCCGACATTGCCATACGCACCCACACTGCCAGCAATTTGCCCCGTTACAGGCTTACG
>JACMKO010000328.1 GCA_014380065.1 Leptolyngbya sp. ES-bin-22
GCAGCAAGAGCAGGAGCATTCTTTCTCTAATGTCTCCATTCTCTTCCTCTTTTAATGCTCTTTGCAGCTTCTCCACCTGCTCTGGAGTAAGATGATTTTTTGCTGGCATCTTGCACCTTTTTGACCGAATTTAGTTTTGTATTATACCCTATTTAAATGCTGAACAGCTTATACCCTATTTAAATGCTGAACAGCTTATTGCTTTGATGCCTACTAAGAAACTTAGCCTTGGCTAGAGGTTCCAACAAGATCTTACGCGGATTGTAGATCGGGTTCAATAACAACAGCAATGCCCAACTGTCTTCGCTTTGCAGTTGCCGAATTGCCCACTCTCAGTGTTGAATCTCTGCTACCCCTATCTCACTTCACACAGTCAGCACGCCTTACTCAGCCGTCGGCTCATTATCCAGGTGTTCGTCCATGTTGTCCTGCTTTTGGAAAAACCACCGCTTAGCAGGCTTGGGAATCGGCAGCCCGTGCGTTTTGTGAAAATCTTCCAGCACCTTACGGGTGAGACGGTTAGAGACCTGACGTACAATTTGGCGGAGGAGACGATCGCCCGTACTTTGCACCAGGTTTTTGGGCAGCGCATGAATGAAACGTGGAAACTGAATCGATACGGTTAAATCCAACTGCCACTCGACGCGTGTCGTTTTAGTAGGCAGAGCTTCCGTACCGTTTTCGACTAGCTCCATCGCTGCACGAAAGTCAACATCATACCCAGGAGTCACGTACCCAGGGATGGGAATGGTTTCAATGCGATAAACGCCATGATCTTGAGGCAGCAGGTGTAACCCAATCTTTGGCTCGACCTGATAGCCATGCGAACCAAAGCGACCAATCACCAAGGCATACCCGTTATCGCCCAGCGGCTCTACCACCATCGGCAGCGCACAGTTCCGAAACCAGGCCGAATGGGCATCAAGATACTCAGCCACCGTGTGCATGTCTGAAGCCATCTCCATACAGTCCACGAAGTGGCTATGGAACTGAGTCGGCTCAATCAGATTTTGGCTAGAGTCGTCTGACATCAAATAGTTCATATCTGGAATGACCGATGCGGTGTGCAGCAAGCCCTCAGGAAGATCAACGGACTGAGACTCGGTGGAATGTGACTGCATAGAAGCGGCTCGACGTTTACTGCTGGTTGCTTAGGTCTATACTGCCTCTTTAGCTCTTCACGACCTCACCGGGGTTTCACGGATTTTTCTAAAGAATCACTGAATCTACATCATACAGGGGGAGCTTGAGTACGAGTGGAGCGCAACAGAACCACAAGCAGAAAGCGTCAATGCTAGTGTTCGTGTGCGGCCATGCACTGCAAGGCATGATCTTAACATTCATTCATACGTCACCACTATAGGACTGAGTGACCACGCAACGCCAACAATAGGTCTATCCATACGGTAGGTTTGTTTGCACAGAGAATTCGATAAAGTTTAGGCAAAGACGATCCGGCGGCATGTTTAATAGGGCGTAGTTCCATGCTTCAGCGCTTAGCCAGATGCACGGGGTTCTCTACCAGACTATGGTTTATGGCTTACGCCAGTCATCGGTCAAGGGTCATTGCCCATCGTAGTCGTAGCCCATTGCTAAGACCTGTGTCAACACGGTTGTCTCAGTTTTGACTCTACCTACTCACCGTCGATCGCCCGTTCTAGTCGCTAAATTTATCCACGCATTGACATCTAAGGAGCAGCATCATGAAAGCGTTTGTAGCTGGAGCCACCGGACAAACCGGGCAACGCATTGTTAGGGAACTGGTTGCGCGAGGCATTCCTGTTCGCGCGCTGGTGCGTGATGTGACGAAGGCGAAAGCGATCTTGCCACCCGAAGCAGAACTGGTTGTGGGCGATGTGCTCGCCCCAGAGAATTTGGCAACGGCGTTAGCAGACAGCACCGTCATCCTTTGTGCAACAGGCGCTAAACCTGGCTTTGATCCAACTGCGCCCTATAAAGTTGATTATGAAGGGACAAAAAATCTAGTCGATGCTGCTAAGGCAAACGGCATTGAGCAGTTTGTGTTTGTCTCGTCCCTTTGTACCTCGAAATTATTTCATCCCTTAAATCTGTTCTTTCTCATTTTGGTTTGGAAAAAGCAGGCGGAAGAGTACATTCAAAAAAGCGGACTGACGTACACGATCGTCCGTCCCGGTGGGCTGAAAAACGAAGACAACGCCGATACCGTCGTCATGTCGTCTGCGGACACGCTTTTTGATGGCAGCATTCCCCGCACCAAAGTAGCGCAGATTTGCGTGGAGGCGCTTTTCTTGCCCTCTGCTCACAACAAAATTGTCGAGATTGTGGCGAAACCGGATGCCCCTGCCAAGAGTTTTGATGACCTGTTTGTCGGAGTTGGCTGAGAAGGGGATGCTTTAGACAGGTTGTTTCGTCGGTAGGGACGTTACGTGGAATGTCCCTACTGTGTCTAAAACGGGCACTAGCTTCAAGCCAAATTCGGTTTCAAAGCTAGCTTTTTTGTAGTCGAGGCTCCAAAGTTCTAGAGCACAGTCATCATCGGGTTTCGCTGGCTGGATGAGTAGCCGGAACTCTTGCGATTCGGGATGAGGCTCGCAAAGAACACGCCTAATGGCACCAATTTGACGACGATCAAGGGCAACAGCAAGACGCAGTAAGGCGCTAAGTTGATCCACGACCCGTCGGTGTCGTTTGCTGGTCAGGTTGCGATAGCTTTCATGCTTTTTCTTGGGAGCACTCTTGCGGTGATAGCGGGCAAGGTTGGCGATCGTTTCAATTTCGGTTTCGGTATAACCGAGCAGATCGCTGTTGCGAATCAGGTAATAGGAGTGCCTGTGATGAGAGGAATGGCTGATGTGATGTCCGCAATTGTGCAAAACGGCGGCTGCCCAGAGCAATTCTCGCTCCTCTTCGCCCCAGTTGTGCAGAACGCCTTGAGTTTGGTCGAATAGGCTCAGGGCAAACTCTGCTACCTGTTCGCTGTAGTCGAGCTTGACTTGATACTTAATGGCAGTGTCCAAGACGCTGCGCTGGCGCACAGAGCCTTGATACCGCAGACGGTCTTCAATTAACCCGTGGGTCAACATCCAATCAACAATCACGCCTTCTCGCAGCGATCGCTCACAAATCACGATCGAGTCCATACCTAAGAGCGTCATCGCTTCCTGGAGAATCAGCGCACCTGCCAAAATAATTTCAGCGCGGCGATCGTTGATGCCAGGAATTTGGGCGCGCTCGGCAACCGAAAGGTGACGCAGATGAGTGACGGTTTCCCGGAGATCTTTGAGGGTAAATTCGTAGCCATGCAACGGTGAGGGCACAGTACCCGTTTTCTCCCGCGCATGGAGCATGGCTAAGGTTTCGATCGTGCCCGACGTGCCGATTAGTCGCGGTAGCTCGCCTGGTTGTAGCGAGGCTTTCAGTTCCTCTACAGGTCGTTCCAACATCCCCCGAACGTATGCCTGCAAGGTCTGAAATTCAACGTTACTGATCGGGTCAGTGGTGATCTGTTCGACCGTCAGACGGACAGCGCCAATTTTGGTACTGCTCAGCGTGCGGGGTTCATGCCCGTCGCCCAGCACCAATTCGGTGGAGCCACCGCCAATGTCGATGATGATGTGGGGCTGGCTGTTGAGTTCCATGCCCGACAGCACGCCCAAATAGATCCGACGGGCTTCTTCAGGGCCAGAGATGAGATTAATCCATAGCCCCAGGTCGGCTTCGATGCGCTGTAAAAAATCACGTCCATTGGGAGCTTCCCGCATGGCGCTGGTAGCAACGGCGATCGTCTGCTCAGCGTTGAGACTTTTGGCAATTTCCTGGCAGCGCTTAAGGGTGTCGATCGCCCGCTCCATAGCTTCGTCGGTGAGATTGCCGTTCTGCCGATTGCGATCGCCCAGACGCACGGTCGTTTTTTCTCTGGCAATAATCGTAAAGGCAGGGAGATCAGGCTGAATGCGAACCACAACCATGTGGATGGAGTTTGTACCCACATCGATCGCGGCTAAAATGCGCTCATGCTCCGTAATCACCACAGGGATACTCACCAACTTCCTCTTAAGCTTATGCACTGAGCTGACCATTTTGATATACCTAAGGACTCAATCAATTGAGCTGGAAACGACTGATATTCAATGCTTTTCTCTACGCTGCTTAGGCAAAACGATCAGGACACTTAGTCACGCTCAAACGGCTTCCTCAGCATATCCGGGTTTATTTAATCACCTTTTCAAAGCATTCTGATAACGATGTGGAGACTCTTTAACTTTCCTTAGCATTGTTAAAGCTGGTCAATAGTATTAGCGCGTTAGGCTCCCTAGTCTTTGACTTCTAAAGCGCTATCTCAGTTCCACAGGGAGATGTAGCGGCAGACCAGCGGAGTTTGTAACATAATGTTAAGGTGTGAGTGCATTGAGTCATCGGTCGATCGCTACTCACTGCTGCACAATTCGCTGACCTGTACGCAGATTTGCTCCATGTCTTCGCCTCTAAACAATGAGCTTTGTGCCTCTCAGTCACGTCAAACTAGCCCTATTGCCTCCGAACCCGTAGAGGCTAGTTTGGTGCAGGCATTGCTAGAGCACCAGTCTTTAAAAGAGCAAATTGCACAGCAGACACAGCTCATGCAGTTGCTGACCCATCAGTTAGCGACCCCGCTGACGGCATTGGGTGGTTCTATTCCCTTGTTAGCGGAGCCAGATCTAGGGGCAGAGCACCGCCAGGAATTTTTGGCAGTCGTACAGCAGCAAGTTCGCCGTCTCAAGCATTTGTTGCAGGATCTAATGGCGCTACGCAATTTAGAAACGGGCGTGCTGGCCACTCATGCCGCTAGTTTTTGTCTGCCAAGTCTTGTCAGAGAGGTGATGGCAGATTTGCGTGCGTCGCAGGTAACGTGTGTCTTCAATGCCGCTGTGCCATTTGTCTGGGGCGATCGTTGGCAAGTTTCGCAGGTGCTTGTCAATCTACTGTCGAATGCGATTAAGTATTCTCCCAACGATACGCCGATCGAAGTCGGTGCCGTTGTACACCAGTCTGATTGGGTCAAGGTATGGGTGCGCGATCGCGGGTTAGGTATTCCTGCGGCGGATCAACCCCATCTGTTTGAGCGGTTTTACCGAGTGCAGCACCGCGATCGCCACAACATTAAGGGCACTGGCCTGGGGCTGTCTCTCTGCAAGCTGCTGGTTGAAAACCAGGGTGGAGAGCTGCACGTTGAGTCAACGCATGGCGAAGGTAGCTGCTTTTCGTTTATGTTGCCGACAGCCAATCGTTAACGCAGGTTTCTTGCTAGTTGCTTCTTGCAGCTATGCGGTTATAGGCACACTCAAAAGTGCAGCCGCCACCTCCTTAGCAGACGCGTAACGGTCTTCTGGTTGAGGATTGGTCAGGCGACGGACGATCGCCACTAGCTCTGTCGCCAAACCAGGCACATACTCTGGATAAAAGCGAAACCCCTGCTCACGTTGAGCATAAAAAGCCTTGGGCGTTTGCCCAGTGAGCAGGTAAACCAGTAGCGGTCCTAGAGCGAACAAGTCGACAGCAACGGTCTTCTGTCCCTGTGTCTGTTCTGGAGCCATATAGAGAGCAGTAGCAGCTTGCTTATTAGCAACGAATGAGTTGAGAGAAACAAACCCGACGATCGTGACACCACCACCTGATGTCGGGGACTGCTGGATTAAATTTTCGGGTTTCAAATCCTCGTGTAATACGGGTGGGGACTGTTGATGCAGATAGTCTAGAGTGTCGCAGACTTGCACGATCGTCGCGATCGTTTCGGCTTGGGTCAACCGTCCTTGCTGGCTGACTCGCTGCTGCAAACTTTGCCCATAGACCCGCCCTCTCACTAAATGAGGCTTGCCCTCAGCAATAAAAAAATCACTAAAGTGCGGTAAGCCTCGATACTCAAGCGTCAATAGTTGTTTTGCTTGCTGTGTGAAGGCTTCTAAAACGGCTGGCTGCTGACATTCTGGCTTCAGCGTTCTTAGAACAACACTCTGACCATCCCGCCAAGCTAGTTGGGTTATGCCGAGCGTGTCTTGGCGTACCGTTTTCACGACCTGATAGCCGCCGATCGTCTGGATTACCTGCAAGGGTTGACCACAGTCGGGGCAAAACAGCGTATTCCCTTGTACTCGTGGATGGGTACAGGCTAACGGATCGCTCGTAGGTACTGCCTCTGCCGACCCATTTTCAACATCCATAGCGGTCGATCGCTGCGTTAGCTCTCCAGAGGGCGTGGCTGAGACTTCACCATCTTCTAGCTGTTTGGTCACGGGTGCCGCAAGGTTGGGTATAGGTGCGTCTCCTGACTCCGTAGGATCACCCGCATCAGCAGTAGGAATGCCGCTGACTCTAGGCTGCCGCTGCGACACGGTTTGATCGCCCTGTACCGTCTTAGCCACGTTAGCAGGCAAAGGACCGACGTGAATCTGAATGTTTGGACCCGATCGTGCCAGCCGAATCACAATACTGTCCCCAACGGGCATCTGTGTGATGCGCTTGCCGTCTACATAAGTACCATTTGCACCCAGACTGACAACTTCCCACTGTAAAGCGTCACGGCGCAGTTCGACGTGATGCCGTGAAACGACTGCGCTGTAGAGAATCACGTGACTATCGGTTGATCGTCCAATCCGAACAACAGATTCGTGTTCAAACGTCCAGCTTTGAACCGGAATCGACTGAATCGGATGCAAGAGGGTCAGAGTAATCACACTGGCGGTATTAAAGTCTAAGTAATAACCTGTGGCACAGACGGCTATTGTCCGCAAACGTGCTTCTATCCTACGTTGCTTTCACTGCTGTAGAACCGAAAACTTTAGCCTCGATCGCAGGCAAGTCTCCTAACGATACACGACTATCTGAAGTTAGATGTGAGGCAGATCATTTGACGTTGCTCTTTCAACAAGCATTGGTTTGCAATCAAGAAAGCTGAAACAAAAACGTTACCTTATCGCCCTTGCCGAGCGAAAGGCGATCGCCGGGTCGTAGGCGGTGCCGATTGCCCATTGGCAAGGGCACATTGTTGATATAGGTGCCGTTAGAACTCCCCACATCCTCTAAATAGTAGGCATCGCCTTCCAGCCGAATATCAGCATGAATACGAGACACAATCTCTGAATCGGGAAACCCAGACACATCAATATCAGGCGGGATGCGATCGTTTGGTTTGCCAATGTGAATCACCGTCAGGCTTTGTGGCAACTCTAACGAAGCGCTAGTTTGTAGATGTAACAGCCGTGCTGTTTGCTGCTGCAACTGCGTCGTTGAACTGCCCTGTCCTGGCGTAGACGCTGCGATCGCTTCAGGCTTGGCAGCCGACTCACTGGGTACGGGGGTGGGTGCCGCTACAGGCACTGGATCAGGAGGCTCAAACGTTAGGGGCGGGCTGGAAACCGGCATAGGCAGGGGTGGCGCGACTAATGGATCGGGCGGCACTAGTGGATCGAGCGGCAGTAAGTCTGGAATCGGTGGCGAGGATGCCTCCTCTGGTGATGGATTAGGGGCACTCGCGGTTGGTTGTGCGCCAGCAGTGCGAAGATTGTAGCCACATTGACCGCAAAAGCTCGCGTCAGTCTGAACCGTATTACCACAGTTGGGGCAATTCATCGTTGCCGGTAAGGGCGTATAACAGGCTTCACATTGAACTGCGCCATCAGGGTTTTGATGATTGCAATTCGGACAAACAATCATGGACTCTTTCCTCTATATCAATATCATCATAAAAAATCTGCTCAACTAGCAGCGCAAGCAATGTCAAACACCGATTTCAGATGCCAGTTTACAGTGGTTCCGCTCTTCCAGTTCTACTTTGGAACCAAGCTAATGTCATCTAGTCTCAAGCTCTTGTCCTGCCGCCTGGTCTAAAAGCCACCAGAGTTCACCTTCCGGTTGAATCAGACGGGCGGGATAGGTCATATTGTCAGCAACGTCTGCAAAGATTTGAGCAAGCGCAGGGCGTTTACTAGCTCCAGCCACCAGAAACAGAACGGCGCGGGCGTGATTAATCAAGGATGCGGTGAAGGTGATCCGAGCTTGTCCGTCTTTGTTGCCGACGGTCGTAAGACGATCGCGCACCTGCAAGGCTTCTGTGTGCGGAAACAGAGAGGCTGTGTGCCCGTCATCCCCAATTCCCAGCAGAATGATATCGAAACTGGGAAACGCTCCCGGTTGAAGCTGGAAGAATTGTTGCAGTTCCGCCTCATGCTGGTTGGCAGACACGGCTGGATCAGCATGTGCCGTGGGCATGGGGTGAATGTTCTCAGGCGGAAACGCTACCTTATCCAGCCAAGCATGACGTGCCATACCTTCGTTACTGTCGGGATGGTCAGGCGGCACATACCGCTCATCGCCCCAAAAGATGTGAATCTTGTCCCACGGAAGCGTTTGCGTCGCAAGTCGTTCGTACAAAGGCTTGGGTGTGCTGCCGCCTGCAAGTGCGATCGTGCAGAGACCCCGCGTCGCGATCGCTGCCTGCATTTGCTCGACCACGATCACCAGCGATCGCTGAATCAGTGCCTCCTTATCGGGCAGCACTTCGACAATTTTGTTCATAGTTTCAGTCGCTCAATGCCGTCGAGAGATCCAACTCCGTAGTCTACTATAGGAGGTTGCTGAAGCAGTGTCAGTCAACTGCCCATCAAATCTACAGAAGCCGATGAAAACACTTAACTCTTCGCCCCTTACTGCCCTCATTCTCAAAATCGTCGGCATTGTGCTGATTGTGCTCTACCTGCTGGATTGTGTGGTGGTGCTCTCGTCCGCTAAATTTCAAGATAGCCAATGGCTGTTTACGACGACGACTCAACTCATCGATCGCGGCTTTGTCCCGATGATGGGCTTTGGCTTTTTGTTCATCGGCTTCTGGGTAGAGAGCGCGTTAGATACGCCTAGCAATGGAGAGCGATCGCGCGGCTTAAAGCTTGGTGCAGCACTACTATCCACCCTGCTTGGTCTACTCTTTTTGCTGCTAATTCCGCTCAGCGTCAACGCCACAAATACGGCAGCCGACGACCAGATGAAGCAGATTACGCAAGACGCTAGTAGAGCCGAAAGCCAGATTGACGGTCAGGTGCAGCAGCTTAAAGCGCAGATTGATGCCCAATCCAGCCAGATTGAGCAACTCGTTCAAAGCGGTCAGCTTCAGGGAGCACAGTTGGCGCAAGCGAAACAGAAACTCGATCAGCTTCAAAAATTTAAATCTGACCCCAAAGCGTTGGAGGCACAAATTGCCCCTGAGCGTGACCAGAAATTGACGCAGATTCGCGACAACAAACGCAAGCTCGAAACGCAGGTGAACGATAACAAGCTGCGATCGGGAATGCGAAGCGGCATCGCCAGTCTGATACTGACAATCGGATATGCCCTCATCGGCTGGACTGGACTCCGGTATCTTTTGTCTGCTCAAAACCAACGCAACATTCCCTCACCCTAAGCATTTTGTAGGGACGTTACCTGTAACGTCCCTACAAAATGGGAACTGATCCATTCAGATTCCCGGTCTTTAGCAGGATCAGCAGCTATACCGCAGCAACGCTAAGGAAACTGGGGATCTCGGTTTCTAGGCTGCACGTTGCGTGTAATCACAAAATTAATCGTTGCGTGTGATACCGAATCGCCGTGGGGTATTCTGATGATTATCGCAATCATGCAGATTGATCCCAAAGTGCTATCCCAAAGTGTTAGCGGACTGCATCTCGATTTGGAGCATAAGCCCGATCAAGAAATCGTCGGTTAAGCACCAGGGACTAACCTGAATGTTGCGTTAGCTCCGTAACACTCCTTCACATTGTTGTTACAATTCTCAAAGAGGCTGAGCAAAGCAACTAATCGTCAAGCTGCTTTTTCTATTAGCAAAGCGTGGTGCGATCGTCAGACTCGTACCTGACCGTTCATAAACGGGACTCAACTAGCGTCTCAGACTGAGCGCTACACAGATTTTGGTCTTTTTTGAATCGTCAGCGTGACTACAGTTTCCGTCGCAAAATACAGGAGAGTGGGTGATCCGTGATCCAACGCCTCAAGCAAGACCTCAAAAATGACCTGATTGCAGGGTTGCTGGTTATCATCCCTCTAGCAACCACGATTTGGTTAACGATTACGATCGCGAACTGGGTGGTCAATTTTCTGACCCGCATTCCCAAGCAGCTTAATCCCTTTGATGGTCTCAATCCGATTCTAGTAAATTTGCTAAATCTGGTGGTTGGGCTGGCTGTGCCGCTGCTGTGCATTCTGATCATCGGCTTAATGGCGCGGAACATCGTAGGACGCTGGCTGTTAGATTTTGGCGAACGGGTGCTGCAAGCCATTCCGCTAGCGGGTGCGGTCTACAAAACCCTGAAGCAGCTTCTAGAAACACTGCTGAAAGATTCTGGCAGTAAATTTCGCCGAGTTGTGCTGGTGGAATACCCGCGTCAGGGCGTTTGGTCGCTTGGTTTTGTCACGGGAGTTTTGAGCAGCGAGTTTCAAGCACGTTTTGCGGGTCCCATGCTGGGTGTATTTATTCCGACAACGCCTAACCCGACAACGGGCTGGTATGCAGTCGTGCCTGAAGATGCCGTGATTAATCTTTCCATGCCGATCGAAGATGCGTTCAAGGTCGTGATTTCTGGCGGCATTGTCGCACCCGGAACCCCAGATGTGTCGTCTTTACCGTCTTTTAGCAGACGCACGTTAGATTTGATCCCAGATCAGAGTCGGCAGTCGATCGCGCTGGATGAAGACCTTTGGGAAAGCTGAAGCGTCAGGATGAAGGCTAAAGTATGAAGGATACGGAACATGATGCAACGTGCTGAACCCACTTTGGATCGTCGAGCGACTGACTAAAACTTAAGTCAGCCCGTTTACATTCCTCATTCAAAGCGCTGAATTTCTTTATCCTTAAGCCTTGATCCTTAAGCCTTACCCATGCAAGCCCGCCGAATTGCCCGTGAACTAGCGCTGCTGAGTATCAGCCAGCTTCCTGCCAAACAAGAGCGCTTGGAGGTACAGGAGCTTCAAAATGTGGTGGTGGCGGCAGTGCGGACGCTGACCAGTGAAGCGCAAGATGCCCTAGAAACTGCATCCGCCGAACTTCAGCAAAGCAGTGCCCGGTTGCTCACCAGTGAAACGCGTGCGGCAGACGTGGAAAGTGCTAGAGCAATGGTACAAGAGTCGATCGAGCTTACTAAAACAGCCATCAATCGGTTGGGTGTGGCGATCGAGGTGCCTGAGTTTATCCAACTGGCAAACCAACAGGATGTCCGCCACTACACGCTCGAAATTATTGGCAAGCTGAAAGCAAATCGCGACGAAATTGACCAGCTTCTGTCGAAAGCGTTAGTTGACTGGCAGCTCTCACGACTCGCCTGGATCGATCGAGATATTCTTCGGATCGCCGTGACCGAAATTCTCTTTTTAGGTCTTCCCGATCGTGTTGCGGTCAACGAAGCTGTAGAGTTAGCAAAACGCTACAGCGGCGAAGATGGACATCGGTTTATTAATGGTGTGCTGCGTCGGGTGATGGATCAGCTTAAGGCGGCGAAGCACGCGACGTAGAACGGGGAGTGGGGAGTGGGGAGTGGAACTAACTCAAAACTCAAAACTCAAAACTCAAAACTCAAAACTCAAAACTCAAAACTCAAAACTCAAAACTCTAGCGGTCAGTCGTTATGATTGAGAATGGCTGCTTGTTCATGCAAGGGGCAGCTTTATCTTTTTAGCTATAGGCTTTTCAGTCATTTTTCCCTACAGTTGAAGCAGTCGGGGAGCACGATCGTCCTTAAGCTAAACGCTGCAACTCCAAGCTGTACTCCCAAATCGCCATCACATCAGGTAAAGGCAATGACGTTTGATTGGTTTCGTCGGCAATATGACCC
>JACMKO010000329.1 GCA_014380065.1 Leptolyngbya sp. ES-bin-22
CCAGGAAGCTGAAAAGCGCGATCGCCAACAGCCCGCCTTCAAAGCCTGTGAACGCAGCGGCACCCAGCAACTCCAGCGTCGAAAAAGGCGCGATCGACCCACGCTGTCTTCTTGCGGGCTTTGTAGCCTGAGAAGCCGGTAAAGGCACAACTGGTGTTGCAGCAGGCTGAGCTTGAGGCACCGCTTGGGGTGGTGCAGTAGGCGGAGACGCGATCGACGGTGCCGCTCGTTTTGGGGTAGCAGGCGATCGTACCGTGCTTCGGCTAGGAGGCTTAAGTGCTGCGAGCACCTCTGCCGCTGTTTGAAACCGCTGACTGGGTGGTTGCAAGAGCATTCGATCGAGTGCATCTGCCAGCGATCGAGCCACACCAGGCGCATCGCTACGCCACTTCCAGGTGTTGCTGTAAGAATCAAACAGTTCATTCGGCTGCTTCCCCGTCAGCAGCATCAGGCAAGTGACTGCCAGAGCATAGAGGTCGCTACAGGGATACACTTCACCACCAGACATTTGCTCTGGCGGCGCAAAACCTAGCGAGTAAATGCCAGTAGACTTTGCGGTTGCTGCACCTTTTGTTGCCTGCTTCACTGCACCAAAATCGAGCAGGTAAAACCGTCCGTTGCGGTGACGCATGATGTTGGATGGCTTGATATCGCGGTGAATCGAGCCATTTTCGTGGACAAACGTTAAGATTTCGAGAATTTCCTTCAGCATTGCAGCAACGTCGTCTGAAGAGAGTGTGCCTTTCTGCACCACTTCCTCCTCCATCGTCTGCCCATCAATATATTCCTGTACCAGATAAAAAAACTTATCCTGCTTGCCCGCTTGGGGACTGGCGATCGTCAGCTCAAAAAAGGCAAACAGGTCAGGAATCAGGGGGTGCGTATTGCCTAGCTGCTCTAGCACTTCCGCCTCCCGCTCAAAGAGGTGCTGCGCGATTTCGAGCTGGGAAGGGCTAAGGTTGCCAGACGGCAAGAACTGTTTGACGACACATTGGCGCATCGCTGGCGTGTAGCGATCGCGTGCCAAAAATGCGGCTCCAAAGCCACCTTGACCCAAGAGCTTCAGCGGTAGGTAGCGCCCAACCAGGATCAATTCCATGCCGCAGGTCATGCAATATTTTTGCGACACCGCCTTGAGCGTGGCTTGGTCATCCAAGTCAGCAAAGGCATTCACGGGGCGTGGACAGCCTGGACGGGTGCAGTAAAGATCCATAGAGAGGATGGGCTAGCTTAATCAATTTCTGGGACGACGAGTCGCTTACTGCCCGCACTGGAAGCAAGCGGCTTTAACGGCTCCAGAGGCTCAGACTCGTAAGGCTGTAAATTGGCATAGCCCGCAAACTTGGGCAGAATCTCCCGACAGAAGGCTTCGGCTGCTTTTGATCGATAGCGATTGGGGTTAATAATGACTGACAGCATACGTTTCACGACCACATCATCGATCCTGGCGCGGTGCAAAACGCCCATTTGCAGCTCTTTCTCAATGGCGGAAATCGAGACAAAGGCTGCTCCTAAACCGGATTGAACGGCGTTTTTAATCGCCTCGATCGAGTTCAGCTCCATCTCAATTTTAAGGCGACGAGTTTCAATGCCGCAGCGTGATAAAACCTGGTCGATCACCTTCCGAATGGTTGATTGCGAATCCAACGCGATGAACTGAAGCTTATACAAATCGTCTTTTTGAATAGTCTCCACCTTTGCTAGCGGATGGAAGACAGGCAGAATGAGTGCTAGTTCATCTTCAGCATAGGGAATAATTTCTAGAGAGTCTTGCAGTTCAGGCGAAATTTCACCGCCAATAATCGCAAGATCGATCTGTCCATTCGCTACACTCCAGGAGGTGCGACGCGTTGAATGCACATGGAGCTGCACAGCCACATCCGGATACTGCTGTCGAAAGACACCAATCATCCGTGGTAACAGATAGGTGCCCGTGGTTTGGCTCGCTCCAATAATCAAGGTGCCGCCCTGAAGATTTTGCAAGTCTTCGATCGCTCGGCAGGTTTCCTGGCAAAGCGTGAGAATTTTCTCGCCGTAGCCCAAAAGTAGATGCCCCGCTTCGGTAAGCTGTGCGCGTCTACCGCCCCGATCGAACAGAGGCACATCCAACTGGCGTTCCAGATTTTGGACTTGTAAGCTAACGGCAGGCTGCGAAACATACAGACTATCGGCAGCACGCTTAAAGCTGCCCTCAGCGGCGATCGCTTTGAGAATGCGTAACTGATCCAGAGTAAAAGGAAGGTCAGACATACTGCTAAACCTGAGATTTTGGAGGAGCCGGAGTGTACTCACCTACTGGTACGGAAGCAACAACGGGAGCGGGCGATCGATCCGCGTTTAAACCAGAAACCCTAACACAGTCGTCCGAGTAATCCCTAACCGTCACGTGTGCCATGTATCGTATTGAAACGTAAATTAAAGAACTATGAAACGGGAGGTTATTCAGGACTTTCTGAATTTACCAGGAATTGCAGGCGTTGCCCTAATGGATGGGCGCGCTCGACCCTATTTCTGTGGCATCGAGCAGACCCTGAACTTTCAACAAAAAGAAGCCCTTGCCCAGGGTATCTTACAAGTCGTGGAGACCATTCCTGATGGTTTCAATGTCTTTGAGTTTCAATTTGCCGAACACCAAGTTCATCTTTACAGACTCGATCGCGGCATGGTTTTGCTCGTTTTAACCGATCACAAACTGGTACACGCAGACTATTTGGGCATGATTCAATCGCTCCAAGCAGTCCTGCAAGAAGACATCCCAAACGCGATCGCCACGTTTCGGCTGATGGCTGGCAACATTAACCTGAATGACTTGCACTATCGCAAGCATAGCGCCGACCCAGTCACCAATGCTGACACAACCGCTGACACCCAAGACTTCCTCACTCCTCCGCCAACAGCCAATCCTTCTGAAGCTCTAGCGCCCCCCAAGCCATTCACCAAGGCTGGGCTGTCTCCCTCTGACCCCGCCACCCTGAAAGAGGCGATCGCCGCCCTCAATCATCTTAGCCAGTTCACCACTCAATACCTGGGGACTCACGTCATTGCTAACTACTGGAAAGCCACACGCCCGCAGTCAGAAGGGTTAGCTCACCTTCAGATCGATCGCGCCACTCAGTTTTCGTTTACCGGAGCCTTGCCTGAGGGTATGACTGTACCCCTCACGCCTCAAGAGCAAGAGTGGCTTCAGACATGGGTTGCCGCTTTTGTTAAACGCTGTGCACAGGTGATTCGCGACTTCCCCGCGATCGTCGAGCAAACGGCCCTCAACGACCAGCAAAAGACTCTGCTGCTAGAGCCGCTGAACGATACCCAGAGAGCAGAGAGGGGTGAGGGGTGAGGAGTTAACTCTGACCCACTGACACTGACGACTGACCCCTAACCACACTCTTAGCCTTTATCCCTCATTCCCTATCCTTTTACCGGAGACCCCAATGGCTAAAACTGTCAGACTTGAACCGATCGCCCAAGAAACCTCTGTTGAAACCAACGGTAATCTGCTCTCAGTGCTCCTTAACAAAGATCTGGATGTTTTGAAAGAATGTGGTGGTCGAGGCATGTGCGCCACCTGCCATATCTACGTGCAAGAAGGTATGGAAGCCCTCTCGCCTGTCAGCCGTCGAGAGCAGCGCACGTTAGAGGTCATCACAACGTGTAAGCCACACTCTCGTCTCGCGTGTCAGGCAAGAGTCTTACAAAATGGAGTGGTGGTAGAACTACCACCCGGTATGTACATTAACTCCATTAAAGACATCGAAGCCCTGATTGGCAGACGCGCCGACCAGGATTTGCTGCATCCCCTTACTGGAAAGGTGCTTGTGGAAACAGGCAAACTCATTACCCGCTCCACACTGAAGCAAATCGAAGACACCACGAGCTTCAATGTTGGTAGCTACTTCTCGCACACAACAGATTCTTAAACCAAAACTGGCGTAAAAAGATTTTCCAACTCTGCCCGTTTCGTTGCTCCATAGAAAAAAGGCTTGAAAAGGTAACTCTTCAAGCCTTTCTTGTGAAGGTAAGGTTAGGCTGCTTGCCAAGGGGAAACTCTACGCACACGGAGTCAGTTTAAAGACTTAGATGACATCCGAAACAACGCAACCTCACTGACAAGGAAAAAAATGATGCTATATTCACCCTCCGTTACGTCGTTGAACAAGCGACTGTTAGCGTTAACCAGTCTTGCCCTGCTTATGGCTATTCCTGCCACAGTCCAGGCATCTATTCCTGCACCTCAAGCCATCGCCTTGAATGGAGCTTCCCTTAGTCCCAAGACCAATAGCCACCAGTGGTTGATAGCAGACAAAAAAGATGACAAGGATGATAAAAAAGGACGGCGCGATCGCGATGACGATCGGGAAGTTCGCATTGACCTCAACCGAGCCAAAAACTTCGCCCGCCAAGCCGCAGAGGCGGCGAATGGCGGCATTCGCTACTATCGTGCGGAAGACTCAATGCATGGACCTGCTCAACGTTGTCCGTATACTGACAATGGTGATTCGTGGACGTTCACCTTTTTGGGTACCCGGGTCGGCTCAGTAACCAGAGCGGTTCAAAGCGTTGTCACAGTCTATAAAAGCAGCAGCCAGATCGTTGTCGCTTATAACGGTCCCATTCGTACTGTGCAACAAACGCAGGTTACAAGATTTACCACGATTCAGCGAACAGTGCTGGTTGATCTGCTACGTGGTAACTGTAGCTGTAACAATCTTTTGACCAGTGCTACACGAACTCAAATCATGAGCCAATCTCGCTCTCTGCGACCCGGCATTCAAAAGAAACTGCTGCGTGGTAAAGGCTTGCCGCCTGGTATCGCGAAGAAATTAGTGGCATTGCCAAAGCAAGTCAACAGTTACATCAACCTGCCAACCGCTTACGACCTCTTTGTAGTTGGTTCTAATGTTGTGTTGATTGATCAGGTAAATTACGTCGTAGTAGATTACATCTCCAACGTGCTCTTATAGATCGATCGCCTTCGGGTGTTGGTGCTGGGACTTCTTAGTATTTCTCAATCATTTTAGAAACCTAAGCTGTTCAGCATTTAAATAGGGTATAGTACAAAACTAAATTCGGTCAAAAAGGTGCAAGATGCCAGCAAAAAATCATCTTACTCCAGAGCAGGTGGAGAAGCTGCAAAGAGCATTAAAAGAGGAAGAGAATGGAGACATTAGAGAAAGAATGCTCCTGCTCTTGCTGC
>JACMKO010000330.1 GCA_014380065.1 Leptolyngbya sp. ES-bin-22
GTACAAGTGCGATCCAACAGTTTCTCTCCGCACAAAATATTTCTGGCAAACGTATCATTCTTTCGACAGGCACGACGAACGAGCCGTTTTGCAATATCTACCACGATCGCTTGCAGCAAAATATCTCCCAAAATGGACGGCACGAAGCGATCGCCGTTATCATTAATCAACGAGAACTCATCTTTGATAACATCTATCCCGAAGGAAGTTCCAGAGCAGACTGGATTAATAGCTTCTATAGTCCTGTTCAGGATCTTGGCGGTGAGTTTGGAATTACAGAAATTGTATTTTGAGGAGACAACTGATGGTTGATTTATACGACCTACTCCACAACATTCAAAAACGTCCCGCCATGTATTTAGGTGAACCGTCCATTTCTCACCTCCGCACTTTCTTAGCAGGTTATTTCTTTGCGCGTCACCAGTTTGGAGAACCCGAAACCGACCAGGAAAAACAGTTTTCCAATTTCCAAGCCTGGGTGCAGCAAAAGTTCAAGCTTACCTCTAGTCAGTCCTGGGATAAAGTTATTCTGTTTTATTCTCAGGACGAACACAAAGCTCTAGAACAGTTTTTTGCTCTTTTTACCGAGTTCTCCACAATTGACCAGAAGCATAACGTTTCCTCCATTTCTAACGGTGTGGCGCGCTCCCCAATCTCATAGGATGCGACTCTTTAACCATTGCTTGATCTCAAATTGCAAGTCTTGATGAGAACACACCATTTCAACCGCGATCGTCGCTTTTGTCGAACGTTCGCTGTCCTTGGCAACGGGCGATCTGGCGATGGCTGCTAGAGGGCGATTCTGCTTTGCAGACGGTTTACGATCGTGGATCTGGGTGAAAGGGGCGATCGCAATCGGTTGTTAGAGGGCGATTGCTGGAAGCAGCGTAGACCACAGAACTGGCAACCTATAACGAATGAGATTACGTCTCGCGGTTCGACGACGATGCATACTTCATATCGCCTCAACGCAAAGGATCTAGATCATCATTGTCTAGAATCGCTTAAGGCTCTCTTTCAAAACAGAGAGATTGCGATCGTTGTTTACGATGTTGATGAAATCGCTTACCTCTCGCGATCGGAGGCGAATCAAAGACCCTTGCTTAGAGCCATAGAAAACGCCGAAAACGGGACTAGCCCCATTGCGGTTAACCTTGAGGAGTTGGAATGAGTCGGCGGATTAGCTTTGGAGCCTCTGCCTACAAGGATTTTAACCAATGGGCAATCCTAGACAAAAAGACCTACCAAAAAATCATCACGCTTATTGAAGACATTAACCGCTTACCCTTTTAAGGTTTGTGTCGTAATGAGACAACTAACGCTGGCAAGCAAACCAGCATGTGATGCTCAAGGAAGATTGCCTCAGCTTCCCTGAGTCTGTTTCCTCACGCTTCTGGTGCCGGACCGCTTCACTCCCCCGGCAAACAGCGCTAATGTACGGCTGAAGGGGAGCCATGAACAGTCAACAAGCGCCACAAGCGATGTCCTTGGACACTGGAGTAACGATGTTCAATCAACCTGTAGACAGTGCACGTGAATTGCTCACGCGCTATCAAGCCGGTGAGCGCGATTTCAAGGGTGCTTATTTGGAGGGCGTGAATTTGCGGGATACCTGCTTGGCACGAGTCAATTTGGTCGGAGCCAAACTGCTGCAAGCAAATCTCAGTGGTGCTAACCTCCAAGACGCGAATTTGATTGGTGCTGATTTGGCTGGGGCTAACCTGAGCCATGCCAATCTGCAAGGCACTCATTTAGAGGGCGCTAATCTCAGAGCTGCCAACTTAGAGAGTGCCAACCTCAAGGGGACTCATTTCGACGGGACGGTCATGCCGAATGGCAGGTTCGAGGAAGCTGGGTAAGCAGACAGCAGCGTTGCTGAATGCAGAGATGAAATGCCCTCATCCCCTTTCTTGAATGCCCGAAGGGCTATACCCTTCTCCCCAGGGAGAAAGGAGCCAGAACTCCTGTCCCCTCTCCTTTTGGGCTAGGGTGAGGGTAAAATCTGTGATTCATAGATCGATTCAGCAACGCTCAGACAGCAAGACTGCTCGCTCTTTAAAGTGCTGCTAAAGCCAGCGATCGCTAAAAGGGTACAACCATAGCGTTTGATTTGCCGAACGCCACCAACACTCGATCTCGTTTCAGACTCCATTGTCTACACAGCCATTGTGAAGTGACAGCCACGATCCGGCAAGCAATTGAAGCCACGTGATTGTTGCCGCAGCAAGCACTCGAAGCAGGGACTGGCAATAACGCTGAGGCTTCAGACTTTTTGGCTGAGAAACTTTATCAAGAATTGTAAATATTTAACCCAATTCATACCAATCAGACGGGTGCGTATACTCGTTCTCAACCGTCTGGTTGTTAGGTTTGAAGCAGAAGGCCACATCAAACTACCCGTGAATCTTTGTGGTTAGAGAGACGGCAGTTTGATCCAATGAGGGTATGCGATGACGGCTCTACTAACCAATGCTATCTTCTTGCCAAAGCACTTAAGCTTCAATGGTCAACCGCTTCTGTCTACATCTGCAATCAAATCTTCCATGAGCAGCCGTCACACCTGTCCTTGCTGTGCCACTGTTTTACTGCGACACATGCGATTGGGTGGGCTTTACTGGCGTTGTCACCAATGCCATGACGAGATGCCTGTCTAAGCCACGCTAGCCAGCCCTAATGTTCGGACTCAACCAGCTTAAATGAGAAAAAGATATGCCCTACGAGTTGATCAACTTAACCCTGCCATTGATTGTTCAAGAAATTGAGTCTGTCTTGGAAGAATACCCAGAACATCCTTATCAAGTCGCGTTTTCCCTGCACGAGTTTCGGCAAAAGCTTATTGCCCAGGTGCTCAGCCAAGTGCCGAACCAGTTTGCGATCGCAGGTGAACCAGCGCCTGTGAGAAAGCCGACTCCTCGACATGCTTCCCATTTAGCGGAGCGCTTGTATTTAGATACGGTCGTGCGCGGGAGCATTCTGCATATTTTAAGAGAAAATGCCGAACGCTTGGGTGCGCTCTTGCTGGAACCGAAACACCCGGAGCTTTTGGCTTCCCGTTAATGCTGTTGTAGTCGCTACGTCAAGCTTCAAGCAACTCTGCGGCACGGCTTTGTTTCAACGCATCGTTTGAGTGCATACGGCAAGGGGCACAACAGAGCGACTGACTGAGCTTTGCAAAAGCCCCAGGCTGTTCAAAAACTACTTTCGCTCAAGAGCACAGAGATGGCACAGCAAGCATCGATCGAACGCCCTGCCAAACCAACTCCACCTCATGGTGCTGATCGCATGTCCAGGTATTTTGGGGCTATGCATTACATCCCGATCGCATCGGCAACTTTGTTCCCAAAGCGATGTCTGACTGTACTGGCACAGACATCCTGCAAGAGCTTTGCGGTCATTTGAGTTTCGATCGGGATACGGTTGCGTCTGCAACTTGCATTTCCTGCCGGATGCCCTACATCACCAGTATGTTCATGCCGCGCGCAAACTGATAGACCGCTACCTGTGCCAAAGAACTCCAAGAACCTTGCCTTTGTCAGCCAGTTCGTCAAAATCCCTGAGGATGTTGTTTTTACGGTCGAGTATTCCATCCGGGTGGCGCAGATGGCAGTTTATGCACTGCTGGGCATCGATCGCGAAATCCCACCCATCCTGCATCATGACCAAGCCATCAAAGTGAAACTTGATGCCGTGATTAAGGCGTTTTGATGATGCTTCTAAACCAAGGCTGTCGGGGATTAGGTTTGTTGTTTGAGCTTTAGCAAACGGCGATCGCGGCTCCTTTCCATTGAAAGCTTTATCACAGTAGTCATCTGAATTTATGCCTCAAGCCCTCTCTTCATTTTGGAGTCTGTCTGCCGAACAGGTGTTACAGCAGCTCAAGAGTAGTCATCAGGGACTGAGCCGTCAGGAGGCGCAGCAACGCCTCAGCGAGTACGGTGCCAATAGCCTGAAGCAAAAACGACAGTCAAATGTACTCACACTGTTGTTGAGCCAGTTCAAGAGTCCAATTATTTTGATTTTGACGGCGGCGGCAGTGCTCTCCGGCTTTCTGGGCGATGTCATTGATACGGTGATTATTCTAGCGATCGTCCTCATCAGCGGACTTCTCGGCTTCTGGCAAGAGCGGGGAGCTAGTGATGCCGTCGCCAAGCTGCTAGCGTTGGTACAAGTGAAAGCCACCGTGTTGCGAGATGGTCAAGCGCAAGCGATTCCTAATCAGGACGTGGTGCCGGGTGACATTGTGGTGCTGGCTGCTGGCAATAGTATTCCCGGTGACTGCCTGCTTTTAGAGTCGAAAGATCTGTTGGTGAATGAAGCCGCGCTGACAGGAGAAACCTATCCCGCCGACAAAATCAGTGGCGTGCTGCCTGCCGAAACCGGACTCAGCGATCGCACCAACACGCTTTATCTGGGCACGAATGTGATCAGCGGGACTGCGAACGCGATCGTGGTGCAGACCGGCAAGCAGACTGAATTTGGCAAAGTCTCCGAACGCTTGAAACTCAGACCGCCCGAAACTGAATTTGAAACGGGACTGAGCAAGTTTGGCTACTTTCTGATGGAAGTCACGTTGATTTTGGTAGTGCTGATTTTTCTTGCCAACGTCTACTTGCACCGCCCTGTGCTGGAATCCTTTCTTTTCTCGCTCGCTTTGGCAGTGGGGCTAACACCCCAACTATTGCCCGCGATCGTCAGCGTGAACCTGGCTCGCGGTGCCAAACAAATGGCAACCAAACAGGTGATTGTCAAACGACTGCCCGCGATCGAAAACTTTGGCAGCATGAATGTGTTTTGTACCGATAAAACAGGCACGCTGACGGATGGGGAAGTAAAAATTCACAGTGCGGTGGATGTGAATGGAAAAGAGAGCGACCGGGTTTTGCTTTACGCTTATCTCAATGCAGCCTCTGAATCAGGCTATGCCAACCCGATCGATGCTGCCATTCGTGAACACAAACAATTTGACATCTCTGGGTATCAGAAGCTGGATGAAGTGCCCTACGATTTCAACCGCAAACGCCTCAGTATTCTGTTTGCGAAAGACAATCAACATCTGATTGTGACGAAAGGATCGCTCAAGACCATTCTGAATGTTTGCTCAACGGTTGAAACAGTTGAGGGGAAATCGATCGACATCGCAGACCAGCGGGACAAGCTTCAACAACAGGCTGAGGATTTAGGCAGCAAGGGTTTTCGGGTGTTGGGCGTGGCTTACCGCAACTTCAAGGGTGAGTCCTTTAACAAAGATGATGAAACGAATATGACTTTTTTGGGCTATCTTGCTCTGTTCGATCCGCCCAAAGCAGGCATTGCAGACACGCTCAAAGCATTGAGAGCACTCGGCGTAACCACCAAAATGATCACGGGCGACAGTCGAGCCGTCGCCCTCAGCATCATTCAACAGGTGGGACTACCGGAACCCAAGGTGTTGACAGGTGCTGAACTACATCAGATGAGTGATGAAGCGTTGATGCATCGGGTGGGGGAAACCAATGTGTTTGCGGAAGTGGAGCCAAACCAAAAAGAGCGGATCATCATTGCGTTGAAAAAAGCGGGGAACGTGGTCGGCTATCTGGGTGACGGTATTAACGACGCTTCAGCGCTCCATGCTGCCGATGTGGGCATTTCCGTTGAAAGCGCAGTGGATGTGGCAAAAGAAGCCGCTGATATTGTATTGATGCAAAAAGACCTGAATGTTTTAGTTGCAGGTGTGAAAGAAGGACGGATTACGTTTGCCAATACGCTCAAATATGTGTTTATGGCAACGAGCGCTAATTTTGGCAATATGTTTAGCATGGCAGGCATTTCGCTGGTGCTGCCCTTTTTGCCGCTGCTACCCAGTCAAATTCTCATCACGAATCTATTAACTGATTTTCCCGAAATGACGATCGCCACCGATCGCGTGGACAAGGAACTGGTCAACAAACCTCGCCGCATGAACATCACGTTTATCCGCAACTTTATGCTGGTGTTTGGGTTACTCAGCTCAGTGTTTGATTACCTTACCTTTGGCGCACTTTTGTTGCTGCTGCACGCCGACCAAACGCAATTTAGAACCGGGTGGTTTATGGAATCGGTAATTTCTGCCTCTATGATTGTGCTGGTCATTCGGACACGACAATCCATCCTCAAAAGCAAGCCAGGGAAGTATTTGCTGATGGCAACGATCGCGATCGTCATAGTCACGCTCCTCCTGCCCTACACCCCACTCGCAGGATTACTGGGCTTTCAGCCGTTGCCAAGTGCCTTTCTGCTGGTGCTGGCGGCGATCGTCGGACTCTACATCCTCTCTGCCGAAACCGTGAAGCGGGTGTTCTATCAACACGTCCACTCTTGACCAAAGAAGCCAGGGGGAGAAAGAGAAACGTCCGCTGATTGAACTCAACCCCGATCGAGGCTCACTGACTGCTAACTCCATCCGTTGTGCGTCCAGTCATCTCACTGGGATGGATACGATAGAGCGCCATGACCTCTGCACGACCCCAGGCATCAATCCAGGTGCGATTAATGGCGGGCGAAAGCGGTGGATTCCGCGTTTTAACCACTTGCATCACGCGATCGATATCTTGCTGCTCTGTGATGTGTTCAGCTTGACCCATGACAGTCACGCTGCGCCAATGCTTTAGATCACGGACTTCTTCCACTTGCAGACAGACTTCTGGATTCACGTCCATATACTTGGTCTTCATCCCCACCGTGGTGAAGATGTAGATATCTGGCTCGTCAAAATAATAATGCATGGGCAACACATAGGGGTGCCCTTCCAGTGCACAGCCGAGGTGACCATGTCCTACTTCTTGTAAGAGATTATGCATCTCTCTTTTGCTCATTTCATCGATGTCCAACATAGCTATTCTCCTGATAATAAATATCCCGACGACCAACGAAGACCTGACGCGAGCCAACACTGATGAAGCAATTACCAGCTTTGCTAAAAAGCTGGTAAATCCTGTTGCATGACCTAGTTAACGGTGGACAGTGCCGCTACCATCTCCGCCTTCAATGCAGGCTCTAGCAGTTGCATTTAAAGGAGCTTTGATTTGTGCAGTCTGGTATTGCATTGAACGCAACAC
The DNA here is from genome assembly GCA_014380065.1 of Leptolyngbya sp. ES-bin-22. GTDB lineage: Bacteria > Cyanobacteriota > Cyanobacteriia > Leptolyngbyales > Leptolyngbyaceae > Stenomitos. The sequence goes on from JACMKO010000330.1 coordinate 7,074, forward strand.
GATAGCTCTCTGCTTAGAAAAACGCGAGGCTAATGCTACTTGATTAAAGCAACAATGTCTCTCGTTTTCTGGTGATATAAAGCGTCTACATGAGTGCCTCTAGAAAGCTTTGCCTCTTCTCGGCTCTTGAACGGACCCAGGTGATACGTTTTTTGGGGGGCAGAAAGAGAGACTTCTACCCACCAGTCTAATGCTGATTGAAGTGTTGCAAGTGAATTCACTGGAGATACCTCTAGGTTCTTAAAGCTGATTTAAGGTAATCGAATTAAAAGGCTTGCACTTGATAACGAATGTGCAGCGGAGCGTTCTGTTGACCCACTTTTTTGATTCCAAAACTTAGTGTTGTTAACCAACCCTACTACTTGCGCTGTCTTTAAAGTGAGCAAAAGCAAAGTAAGCAAAAGCGCGAACAGATAGACCTAATTGCTCAGTCACATTAACACGATTGTTACGATCGCGAACTCTATCTAATGACGGGTGTAAGGTGAAAGGAATATTTATCTGTTTAAGAGCAAGAAAAGCGTTTAAGCAATTAGCTTTACCAACTTAAGATGACATAGAAACGATTGAATTCGTGTTTATTTAAGCGTTTGAATTGATTGATTTGTTTTAGAACGTCTTAAAGCTTTACTAAATGTTGACAATCAGGCTTAGGAATCGTAAAAGATCGTGGTTTAAATAAACGCCGGTCTGTTAAACCAGAGAGTGTAGAGTGCCTGGAGCGAGCAATAGCATTTCCCTTTTGTGGCTATTAAAAGCTCACAAAGAGGGAAAGACAGCAAAGGTAGCCAACGCGATCGGTGTCCGCAGGATCAGCAAACCATCACTCCCCACCCTAATGAATCTTCCAGCCCATTCGCGTGCTTTGCTTTACACAGACTGGACGCTGATTGAACCGCAATTTGATCCAGAGCAGTTGCGTGCTAGAGAAACCGTCTTTACGATCGGCAACGGTTATTTAGGAACGCGGGGCAGCTTTGAGGAAGGCTACCCGCAGGCGTTGCCAGCCACCTTGATTCATGGAGTCTATGACGATGTGCCGGTGGTTTATACCGAGCTGGCAAATTGTCCTGACTGGCTGTCCTTGGTGATCATGGTCAATGACGAACGGTTTCGGCTCGATCGCGGCGAAATTCTACACTACGAACGGCAGCTTGATCTGCGTCATGGGCTGCTGAGTCGCTCGGTGCGCTGGCGTAGTCCCACTGGCAAAACGTTGGCTTTGCAGTTTGAGCGCTTTGCTAGCCTGTCCGATCCACACGTGTTGGGACTGCGCTGCCAGATCACGCCGATCGATTTCACTGGTACGATCGAGGTGCAGTCTAGCCTCAATGGCTGTCCCGACAATCAAGGCTTTGACCACTGGGAGGAGATCGATCGGGGCAAGCTGGAACCGGGGCTAGAGGAGGGGACGAAGCAGGGCGTTTGGCTACAGGTGCGTACCCGCCGTTCCCACATCGAACTCGGCATGGCTGCCACCATGACTGTGATCGGCACCGATGCTCCCTTGCAAGTGACGAATACTCCCGGCTACCCGACCTTGACGATCACCTTCAATGCGATCGCAGGACAGACGATCACCGTCGAAAAGGTTGTGACGGTATTTACGTCTCAGGAGCCAACGGTGCCAGTGCAGGCAGCTCAAGACGCATTGGCTGTGCTGCCAACCTACGCGCTGCTGCTTGAGGCTCATCAGCAGGCGTGGGAGGCAGTTTGGCAGCATAGCGATATTGAGATTGAGGGCGATCGCACCGCGCAGTTGGCAGTGCGCTACAACCTGTTTCAACTCTTCATCAGTGCGTCCTCAGATAACGATCAGGTCAGCATTCCTGCTAAAACGCTGTCGGGGTTCGGCTACCGGGGGCACATTTTTTGGGACACCGAAATTTTTATGCTGCCCTTTTTTACCCTGACGCAGCCCGCGATCGCCCGCAACTTACTCACCTACCGCTATCACACCCTGGAGGGAGCACGGCGTAAAGCCTCGCATAGTGGGTATCAGGGGGCAATGTTTCCCTGGGAAAGCGCTGCCAGTGGTGACGAAGTGACACCCCAATCATCAATTCCAACTGATCCCTATGCGGAAGCGGTACGTATCTGGGTTCGCGATCGTGAAATCCACCTGAGCGCCGACATTGCCTATGCTGTCTGGCAATACTGGCAGGCAACGGGTGATGATCACTGGCTGCGCGACTACGGAGCCGAAATCATTCTAGACACAGCGCTGTTTTGGATGAGTCGGTTGGAGTGGCATCCGAAGCAGTCACGGTATGAACTGTGTGGGGTCATCGGAGCCGATGAATACCACGAGCAGGTGAGTAACAATGCGTTCACCAATCGCATGGTGCAATGGCATCTCGAAACGGCTGTGGCTGTCTATGAGTGGCTGCAACTCACGTTTCCCGTTGGCGAAGCCTCTCAGAATGAGAATCATGCAATTGCACTGACACAACGGCTGCAACTTACTTCAGAGCAGCGGCTGCGTTGGCAAGACATGATTGCAAAGCTGTACATTCCTTACGATGCTAAAACAGGGCTAATCGAGCAGTTCGAGGGGTTTTTCCAGCTCCAGGATATCGACTTAAACGAATACGAACCCCGCGATCGATCAATCCAAGCGGTACTCGGTATTGACGCAACGAATCAGCGGCAGGTACTCAAGCAACCCGACGTGTTGATGCTCCTCTACCTGATGCGCGGCGTACAAGCAGCCCCTTATAGCCATGACGTGTTGCAAAAAAACTGGGACTACTACGCTCCCCGTACAGACAGCACCTACGGCTCATCCCTGACTTCAGCCATTCACGCGATCCTCGCTGCCAATCTGGGTGATACAGCCGCTGCCTACCAGCAGTTTATGCAGGCAGCGATGGTTGATCTGGAGGATAATCGCGGGAATACAGAAGATGGCATTCATGCGGCTTCAGCAGGCGGTGTCTGGCAAGCAGTGGTGTTCGGCTTTGGCGGCATTCAACTGAAGGAAAGCGGTCCCGTTGCCACGCCCCAACTGCCTCCCACATGGACGCGGCTCAAATTTAAACTGCACTGGCGCGGCACCTGGCACAGCTTTGATCTGCCGCCCTCACCGTCTCAAGTGTCGATCGCTCATGCGCCTAACATTCAGGGGTTTATCTTCGACCTTGATGGCGTTCTCACGGATACGGCTGAGTTTCACTACCGTGCGTGGCAGCGATTGGCTGACGAAGAAAACTTGCCCTTCGATCGACAGGCAAATGAAGCGCTGCGAGGCGTGGCTCGA
>JACMKO010000331.1 GCA_014380065.1 Leptolyngbya sp. ES-bin-22
ACCGATTCTTTTAGTCCCTCTCCTGATCCTGTCGCCGCTGTTCACCGCGCCCACCGCGCTTCTGTGGAGATGGCAACGCTTAAAGGCTCGGTGCGGGGGCAGGCTGTACAGGCAATGGCGCAGGCGCTCAAGCAGCAGCAAGACGACATTCTGGATGCCAACACACTAGATTTGGAAGCTAGCCGCGAGATGGCGGTGCCCGACTTGATTTTAGAGTGGCTAAAATTAACGCCAGAACGCCTCCAGGCAGCGATTCAAATCTTGCAGCGTTTGAGTGAACTGCCCGATCCGATCGGTCGCGTGATGAACGCCAACTACCAGGTTGATCACTGCCAGACATACTCGCAGCTTATGCCGCTCGGTGTGATTGTGCTTATTTACGAAGCCTTTCCAGAGCTTGCCGCGATCGCCGCTGGGCTGTGTGTCAAGACGGGCAATAGCCTGATTCTGAAGGGCGGCAGCGAAGCCAGTAATTCTAATCTGGTGATTGCGCAGGCGCTACATGGAGCGATCGAACGGGCTGGTTTGCCGGATGGGTGTCTGCAAGCGTTGCCGTCCGATCAGGGCGCATCGGTGCGCGATCTCATCACCCAAGACCAATACATCAATCTGGTCATTCCTTATGGGCGACCAAATTTGGTGCAGCAGATTGTGCGCCAATCGACAGCGCCAGTTTTAAAGTCGGCGATGGGCAACTGCTATCTGTACTGGTCGCCCTCTGGTAGTCTGGATGCCGTGCGCTGGATCATTCTCGACAGCCACCAGAGCGAACCCGACCCCGTGAACGCGATCGAAAAAGTGCTAATTCACCGCCACCAGAGTCCGTCCTCCCTCGCTATGCTCTGGAACAGCTTGAGAGAAAAGGGCTTTGAGATTAGAGGCGATGCCGAACTGGTAGCAGAATTTCCCGACCTCAAACGATGCGAAGACGGAGAGTGGCGACAGGCATATCTGGCGAAGGTCGTTGCTTTCAAGGTTGTCGACAGCCTGGAAGCCGCGATCGCCTGGATCAACCTCTACAGCAGTGGTCATGCTGACTGCCTTGTGACCGAATCCTATCAAGAAAGCCGTCAGTTTGCGCTCGGTGTCAACAGCGCCTCAACCTACATCAACGCCTCGCCCCGTTTTTCACGCAATCCCAAACGGGGCGACTCGATCTTTCTAGGCATGTCGAACCAAAAAGGGCATCGACGCGGTTTGATCAGCCTGGAAACCTTAACGACCGTCAAACACATCGTTCAAGGCATGGGGCAGTTTTAGGGGGAAAGGATGAAGGCTAAAGTATAAAGGCTTAAAAGTCATTTTGTTGAACCTTTAGCCTTCATCCTTCATCCTTTCTGTCTCATCCCTCTTTCTCGGCGAGCTTTACCTTCTTTGCCAACCCCAACGATTGAAGGAGCTGAATCGTCATCCAGGTAAAGTCAATTTCCCACCACTGCAATCCATGCCGAGCCGAGTGCTGAAAGGCGTGGTGATTGTTATGCCAGCCTTCCCCGTAGGTAAGCAAAGCGACCCACCAGCAGTTGGTAGAATGGTCACCCGATTCATAGGTGCGGTAACCAAACTGATGCGTTGCGCTGTTGACCAACCACGTGCAGTGAAACACCGCAACGAGACGAACAAAAACACCCCAAACCACAAACGACCAGCCACCCAGCAGGTAAAGCCCCAGTGCCAACAAAAGCTGCAAGGGAATAAATTGTTTGTTCAAAAATTGATAAAACGGGTCATCACGCAGATCTTTGGTAAAGCGATCGACTTGATCCCGCGAGGGAATTTCGCGCAGCATCCAGCCCATGTGGCTCCACCAGAACCCACGGTTAGAGTCATGAGGATCAGAGGGCTGGTCGGAATAGAGGTGATGGAGCCGATGCATACCCACCCAATCGATCACGCCACCTTGACATGACATCGTGCCGCAGAAGGCAAAAAAGTACTCCAACCATTTCGGGGCTTGAAAACTACGGTGGGTCAGCAGACGGTGGAAACCGAGGGTGATGCCCAAGCCGCCCGTAACCCAGTGTAAAAAGACTGCGATACCGATCGCCGCCCAGCTAAAGTTTGAGGGCAAGAGGGCAAAGAGTGCGCCCCCATGAACGATCGCCATGAAAAGAATCACGGGCAAGTCAAAGTGTAATTTTTTAGAAGTTGCAGCAGTCATTCATTCATCTCTATGTGGATATGGTGCCAATCTGTGAGGCGATCACTCCCTGGAACGGGCGATCGCTCTAAGACTGCGGTGAATCATGGCGATGCTCAGAACACACCTAGCGTATTCTAGAAAAAAATGAGGCCTTTAATGAGCAGCTTTAGTCTGATCAACGAAACAGAGCAGATACTTCCTTTGATTTTTTCTGGAATTGACGCTCAGGTCAAGGAGAATCTGCGACGAGTGCTGACGGCATTTCGCCATCATCGAGTCGGCACCCACCACTTTAGTAGTGTGACAGGCTATGGGCACGACGATTTGGGGCGGCAGGTGCTCGATCGAGTGTTTGCCGAAATTGTGGGGGCAGAGGCAGCGGCTGTGCGAGTGCAATTTGTCTCAGGCACGCACGCGATCGCCTGTGCGCTGTACGGCGTTCTCCGTCCCGGAGACGAACTGTTAGCCGTTGCAGGTGCCCCTTACGACACCTTGGAGGAAGTCATTGGAGTACGCGGACAGAATCAAGGTTCCCTCGCGGAGTTTGGTATTCGCTATCGAGAACTAGCCTTAACCGAATTGGGCACGATCGATTGGCACGCTTTAGAGTCCGCTATCAAACCAGACACGCGCATGGTCTTGATCCAGCGTTCCTGTGGCTACTCGTGGCGTTCTAGCTTGGCGATCGCCGATATTGAAAAGATTGTCCAAATCGTCAAGCGGCAAAACCCCAACACGGTTTGCTTTGTCGATAATTGCTACGGCGAATTTGTGGCAGACCAGGAACCAACGGCAGTCGGTGCTGATTTGATGGCAGGCTCGTTGATTAAAAATCCTGGTGGCACGATCGTCACCGCAGGTGGTTATGTCGCCGGACGCGCCGATCTCGTCGAAGCCGCCACCTGTCGTCTCACAGCTCCGGGCATCGGCAGCGCGGGTGGAGCCACCTTTGACCAACATCGGCTGCTGTTTCAGGGCTTATTTCTCGCGCCGCAAATGGTGGGCGAAGCGATGAAGGGCAACCATCTGACCGCTGCTGTTTTCGATCGCCTAGGCTATCCCGTCAATCCACTCCCGCAAGCCCCTCGACGCGATGTGATCCAGGCGGTTCAGCTTGGCACACCCGAAAAACTGATTGCCTTCTGCCGCGCCATTCAGCAACACTCCCCAATCGGCTCCTATCTTGACCCCGTACCCGCTGCCATGCCCGGTTACGACAGCCAACTCGTGATGGCAGGCGGCACCTTCATCGACGGCAGCACTTCCGAATTCTCCGCCGACGGTCCCCTACGCGAACCCTATACCGTCTTCTGTCAGGGCGGCACTCATTGGACACACGTTGCGATCGCACTAGAAGCGGCGATCGAGGCGATCGGACAC
>JACMKO010000332.1 GCA_014380065.1 Leptolyngbya sp. ES-bin-22
CCTCCAGGCAATCGCTCAAACGCCAGCGGAGCAAACCGCAAAAGCAGATCAACTGTTGGAAACGGGCGATCGCCAGTACAACAGCACCCAGTTTCGAGAGGCGTTAAAGACCTATCAGCAAGCATTGAATGCATATCAAGCGGTCAAAAGTCGAGTGGGTGAAGGCGATACCTTAACGCGCATCGGGTTAGCGTACTACCGACTGAGCTACTATCAGCGGGCGCTTGATAACTTGCAGCAGGCGCTTACGGTACAGCAGGAAGTGCGCGATCGGGCTGCCAAAGGCAATACGGATGCCGATATCACAACGTTTCTGCGAAGCCGCGATCGCATCCGCGAAGTCCTCAATAGTTTGGGGTTGGTTTACTACCAGTTGGCGCAGTATCCGAAGGCATTGGACTTTCACCAGCAAGCGCTGCAAATGAGCGGTAGAAGTCCCTCTTACTACGGCTGGGATGGGCAAAGCTTCAATCAAATCGGCAATGTGTACGTCAAATTGGGTCAGTATGCCAAAGCCGTGGAGTACTACCAGCAAGCCCTGGTGATTATTGATATTGTGGGCTATCCCCTGAGGCGAGATAACACCGCGAAGCAGAAACCGCCTGGTGAAATCCAGGATGCTATCTACGGGTGGGAGAAGCGCTTCAAAAACCAAACGCTGGTTGAGCAATCGCTCCAGCCCAACTACCACGAGCCAGTGCGCCTGTTTCCTTGGGCACGTTCTTTGCTGACCACTACGTATAATAATCTCGGCAAAGTCTACACCCTGATCGGAACGCGCGATCAAGCCGTGCAGTTTTACCTGAAAGCACTCGGTGTCAGCCGCTTTGTCGATGATCCATTACTGGAAGGTGTGACCCTCAACAATGTGGGTGATGCCTACAATCGGTTGGGAGAGCCACCAACGGCGCTGGAGTACTACCAAACTGCTCTATCGATCGGCAAAAAACTGGGCGATCGTGCGTTGGAAGGCACCACCCTCAACAACATAGGGACGACGTTGCTGCAAACAGGTAACGCCAGCAAAGCCTCAGAGACTTTGACAGCAGCCGTCGTCGCGTGGGAGTCCGTTCGTCCCGGCTTGACCGATGCCAATAGGGTGTCTCTATTCGATACGCAGCTAGACACGTACAATCGCCTGCAAACCGCGCTGGTCTCCCAGAATAAACCAGAACAGGCGCTCGAAGTTGCGGAACGTGGACGCGCCAGAGCCTTTGTAGAACTGTTGGCAAAGCGGCTAGATGACACTCAGCAAGGCGCGATCGACGAGCAAACCCGTCAACCCCCTACCATTGAAACGATTAAGCAAGTTGCCAAACAACAGAAGGCGACGCTGGTTGAGTATGCTGTGATTCCTGGTGATCGACTCTATATCTGGGTTGTCAGTCCCACGGGCGCGATCGCCTTTCGTCAAGTTGACCTCACAAGTCTTCAGCCATTATCCCTCGCCGACCTGATTGCCAAAATTCGGCTTGATGCCATTAATGTTCGTGGTCGAGGCGTACAACCGACAGCGCCAACGGTAACGTATGGTGGCAACCGACAGCCCATTCCTGGCTTACGCCAACTGCATCAGCTTTTGATTGCGCCGATCGCCGATCTCCTGCCGCAAGACCCTAACGCCCAAATTGTGTTTATGCCCCAGGATGCTCTCTTCCTGGTGCCGTTTGCCGCGCTTCAAGATGCCACAGGCAAGTATTTGATCGAACAGCATACGCTAACGATCGCGCCCTCAATCCAGGTATTAGCGTTGGCAGCACAGCAGCGACAAAAGCAGAAGCCATCTGCCGCCTCGCCTCTCATTGTGGGCAATCCCGCCATGCCCAGCGTTTCGGTTTTTGCAGGCAGTCCCCCAGTGCGGTTGCTGCCCTTACCAGGAGCAGAACGAGAGGCGCGGGCGATCGCCGCACTCTTGAAGACGCAACCGCTCATCGGCAAAACCGCAACTGAGCGTACTGTGACACAACGAATGGGCAAAGCATCCCTCATTCACCTTGCCACGCATGGGTTACTAGATGACTTTAAAGGGCTGGGAGTGCCGGGAGCCGTCGCCCTGGCACCGTCTGGCGACGATGACGGCTTGCTCACGACCACCGAGATTTTGAACCTGAAGCTCAACGCTGAGATGATCGTTCTTAGTGCTTGCGATACCGGACGAGGCACGATTACAGGCGATGGCGTGATTGGCTTGTCGCGTGCCCTCATGGCTGCTGGCGTGCCGACCGTTGTCGTCTCGTTGTGGGCAGTCCCCGATGCTTCTACTGCCACTTTGATGACGGAGTTCTACCGCAATCTTCAGCAAAACACTGATAAAGCGCAGGCACTCCGGCAAGCAATTCTAACCACCCTCAAGCAATACCCAAATCCTGAAGAGTGGGCAGCTTTTACGCTGATAGGCGAAGCGAAATAAGTGGAGCCACGAGGGGACTATTACCCCAGCGATCGTTGCCTTTAAAGGTTTGAAGGAGTGCTTCGACTCCGCTCAATAGACCACCCATAAGCAGCTTGGGCGGAGCCGAGAGCCAATCTGCGTAACATAGAGTTAGGCTCGTGGACTTAATGAAGGTGCAATTCTTTCTGTAGGGACGTTACATGTAACGTCCCTACTACTCTCCAGAGATCATGCGATGGGGCATAATCTCCTCATTCATTCATCGTCTAGTCAATATCGATCGTGTTTGGCGAACCTGTGGATGAGGAACCGAGCAGTGGCTTGCGATAATCGGCGTAGAGCCGATCGCGCCAGCTAAAGAACGGCTCGAAAAGACCCACATCGGCAATACCGGGTACGCCTTTGTCTTTTAATGCCTCTGGAATTTCTAAATAGTTGCCACCAGGGAACTTCAAGTACATGCTCAACCCAGCAACGGCGAAGTCTGCCAGTGTGGGATGGTCAGTCACCAGATAGGGTTGGTCATACAGAAGGAAGCAAAGCGAGGCTAGATCACGCTTCACCGCGTCAGTCGCAGTTTTAATCGCGTCTGTGCCTAAACCGATACCTTGTCCCAGCACACCCAGAAGTTCGTTGGGCACCGCACCAATGAGATTTTTGACGACATCTGGTACTGAGCTTGGCAGAAACGCCGTGCGAAAGCTCTGGCTCTGATTCAATGCGCCAATCATTACCTTGCGGGCATTGAGTCCGATCGACTCATCCGCCCACTGCTCAATCAACAAAGTCAAGCCACGAAGCTTAGGATCGGTGGGGATCAGGGGACGATCGGGGTATTGCCGCTCCAGGTAATCGGCGATCGCGGTGGAATCGGCAATAATCACGCTGCCATCCTTCAAAACAGGCACCTGCCGCTGCCCAGACATACGGTACAAATCAATCTGACCAATGCCAGGTGTAACCTCAAACTTGCGGTATGCCAACCCTTTATAGTCAAGGATAAACCGCACTTTCTCAGCGTAATGGGACAACTCAAACTGATACAGCTCTAACATCGCGGATCTCCTGTGAGCGTTTGAGAAGCAGCACCTAACGTTTCAGGTGTGACACAACTTCATAAGACTAATTCATCCTCTCCTAAACATAAAGACAATGCAATCTGCTCGAAGAAGCATCTAGCAACCCTGTGAGCACAAATGTGTGACTGGTTGCCGGGTGTTGCAGGTAACTCCGAATGAAACCTAACAAACGGACAGATCCAACCTCAGACGGAGATATTGTTCTGCCCAGCTTTCTAAACTCAATTGGTATCAGGCATAACAGAAAAAATATGCTTGTTAGGCATTGAGGAGTCAGGCTACTTGTAGCTTGGTATTGCAAGACCTGCGACATCCTGCACTTCCACCCTAGTTTTTACGTTCCGCACGCAGCAATCGAAGGAAATAGCAATGAACATGCAAAAGAACCACACGGCAAGAAAGGCTACAGCGCTCCTGAGCGCGATCGCCGCCAGCAGTCTTTTAGGCTTACCAGCATTCGCGGGTGGCTCCGTCGGCGATGCAAATCAGGGTCGTGAGCAAACTCAGGCACCGTCACGCCCTAGCCAGATGCAATGCGCCTCCACGACGCGATCGAGTTCATCCATCACTGCAACGCCAGATGCGTCGGCTCTCGCGTCGGCTCAGTTGCCAAACCAAGCAGATCCAAGAGCGGGACTTTCCCTCTCCAACCAAACCCAAACAGCGAACCGTAGCTCTGTTGAGTCGACGACCAGTGCATCAAGCGTGAAGGTGAATCAGCCTTCCAATACCAGCAGCCAAAAGACCTCATTTAACGATGTGCTTGCCCAGGGAGGTGCGACCGCTGGTGGTTTTGCTAGTCGGCAAGTATCAGCCGCCAATAACCCCGAAGCTTACAGAATGGTAAACAGCCGCGATGGCTCTAACCAGGAGCGCCCCAATGACTACAAGAGTGACGCTGGCATGACTGGGAATATGGGTTCAACCATGAGTGCTAACGAGTCAATGCGCTCTGATGCGATGAATCAACCCTCCAGTCAGTCTTCCCAGATGACAGGCACCATGATCGCTCAATGTTCCGGTGGCATGATGATGCCGCAATAGACGACTATGCCGGACATGCGTCAAACACCCAGTCAGCCTAATGCTGGCAAGCAGATAGATCTTCAACAAACGTTGCCGCAACAATAGATAGGCAACGAGACGTGTCAGAACGCTACGAAACGCCGTTCAGATTTACCCCTGGGTGGCCTTTGCGTGAGTATAAACAAGCTAACGGCGATGTAAAAAGCTCAATAGCATGTACTGCTCATGAGTGCTTTATACCAATTTAAGTTCACCATCCTGCAAATCTGTCTGTAGGGAAATCGATTTAAATCGGTATTAGAACTACTACACCTGCTGTCTCTGACGTTGTCGCTCATCCACATGGGGGAAGCCATTCCTTAGTTCAACACGCGACTCTAGGAGTTGATACGATCGTGATGCAAAGCGGGTATGAGCAGATCAAACGGTTAGTCTCTTGCTGCTGTCGCGATCGCCTATTCTTCCTTGGAGTTTTGTTTAGTGCAACTAGGGGCATCTTTGCTCAAGCTCAGCGCGATCGCGATCGCCTGCTTTCTTTCAGGCAGGCTCACAGTGTTTGTGATGAACCTGGATTTGGAAGCATCGCCGCTCTGGTTTCCTGCGGGTGTCGCATTAGGCATACTGCTATTAGGTAAAACCAAAGCGTGGGTAGGGGTGAGCCTGGGAAGCTTTTTATTTGCGCTGTCAATCGGTGCAACATGGTTCTTAGCAGCAGTCGCAGCCATCGGAACCACAGTAAGCGCGATCGTGGGCAAAGGGTTACTTCTGCGTGTTGACTGCTCTCCCACACTCAACAGTCTTCGGGATGCGCTACGCTTTCTTGCCCTCGCTGTCATTGTTTCACCCACGTTTAATGCCACCATCAGCACGCTAAATGCCTGTGTGATGGGTCTTCGTCCTTGGCGTGAATTTGGTGCCCATTGGTGGGCGATCGAGCTAGGTGACGGTATTAGCATTTTGGTCATCACGCCACTCCTGCTGGTTTGGTTCAATCAGCCCTTAGCCAGCAGTAACCGTTCGCTACGGACACGTCTGGCGGCATTGAAGCAGCAGTGGCAGCACAGCCAAACGGCTCAATGGCGAGTTTTTGAGGCGCTAGTGTGGGTTACGTTACTGATCAGCTTGAGTTGGTTCGTCTTCTGCACACCCATCCAAACGGGTGTTGCTCGCTATCCGCTAGAGTATTTACCCATTGCGCTGATGGTCTGGGCAGCACTGCGCTTTGGGCAACGGGGCACAGTACTGAGTGGCTTTATCGTCTCCTGCTTTGCGTTTTGGGGCTTAGCGCAACAAAAAGGGCCGCTCTTGATGGATGCCAACGGCAATATGGAGCAGGCAGTTTTTCTGCTTCAGGCCTTTGTCGGTTGCACTGTGGGTAGCGCGCTGCTGTTGGCAGCCACCATTGCCGAACGACAGCAGGCGGAAAGGCAACTGCGGTTTGCAGCCGATCGCGAACGCTTACTGGCTGAAACAGCGCAACGAATTCGACGATCGCTCGATTTAGAAGAAATCCTCAAGACAACGGTGGCTGAAGTGCGGCACTTGTTACAAGCCGATCGAGTTTTTATCATGCGGCTGGAGATGTCCGGGCATAGTCTGGCAGTAGCAGAGTCGGTTGACCCCCATTGGGCGTCCGTTCGAGGCTGGATATCAGATCAACGAGTCGCTCAGGAAATTGAAGCACTCTTCAAGCAAGAATCACCGGAACAGCCCTGCACGATCAAACCCATTCGAGCGATCGACGATACCGCTCAAGTGGGAAACCCCCCACTGCTGGCTGAGTACTATCGCTACTGCCAGGTTAAAGCCAGCATCGGCATTCCTATCATGGTATGCAATCAAATGTTTGGCATTCTGCTGGTGAATCAATGCTCCGCACCCCGTCACTGGCAACCCCTGGAAATTAACCTGCTAGAACAACTCGCCACTCAAGTTGAAATTGCCATTCAGCAAGGGCAGCTTTATCAGCATGTCCAAACCCTCGCCGCTAGTTTAGAAGGGCAGGTACAGGAGCGCACTGCCGAGTTACAACAGCGTATGCAGGAACTGCAAAGCCTCAATCAAGTTAAAGATTTGCTACTCCATGCAGTTGCCCATGATTTACGAACGCCCGTACAAGGCATGTTGATGGTGTTGAAAAACTTTAGAAGTCGAAGTAGTGACTGTTCAACGATGCCTATGCCCTGTGTGAAGGTCGATCGCATGATTCAAAGCTGCGATCATCAGCTCAATCTACTCAGTGCGCTGCTAGAAGGGCACACAGATAATCAACCTGCTACCATGCTTCAGTGCCAGCCGCTCGATCTACATCAGGTGATAGACGGAGCGTTGGCAACGCTTAAGTCGCTTTTGGACGAAAATCAGATCACCCTCAGGCAGCAAGTAGCGCCGGGTTTGCCGCCCATCAAAGCGGACTCACATCAACTACAGCAGGTCTTTGAGCATTTGCTGCTGAATGCAGTAAAACATAATGCACCCGGTTTAACCATCACCATCACTGCGACCATCGACACCGCTTCCGTGGGTTCACAACGCTTCATCCACTGCACAATCGCAGATAATGGGCAAGGGATGAGCCAAGATCAATGCGATCGCCTCTTTCATCTCTACATCCGGGGCATCAATAACAATCACTTGACTGGCATTGGGCTAGGCTTACATCGCTGTCGGCAAGTAATTACAGCGCACGGTGGGCAAATTGGCGTTACCAGTCACCCCGGTAAAGGCTCTCAATTTTGGTTTACGTTACCCGTGGCAGAAATAGCACCACAGACCGATTGTCCAGAGTCCTTAGTCCAACCACGACCGTTTAATTAAGGCGGTGCCCACAGCTAGCGCAAAAGCGATCGCTCGACTTAATTGCCACACCACATTGGCTACAAAAATGCCGCTGTCCGTCTGCTGCCTCCGCCACATCTAACGCATGGGTCTGCGACGGATGTGGCTTCGATCGGTCGATCGGATTCAGGCTCATGTGCATATCGCCCATTTGCATTGACATCGTGTCTCGATCCATCTGCATATTACCCATCGTCATCGGCTGCATGGGTGCCATTGGCTGCATGGGAGGCAGTGGCTGCATCGGAGGCATGGAGGCTACAGGCAAATGAGCCACCTGCTGCATGTGTAATGGCTGAGCCTCAGCCAAAGCAGGAATTTCGTTCAGTGTGCTCAAGCGACTGCCTTGAATGTGCACAAACCGATCGCCCTGAGCCGTGCAGAGCTTCACCACAAAGCCGCTCGACGATCGGAAGACCTCCGGTGGTGCCGTCCAGTCTCCTGTTTGCATCCCGCTGCTCGACTGCTGCTGCTGACCGGGGCTGCTGCTAACGATCGTCACAAGCGTTTGGTGCTGCAAGTTTTCGAGGTAGACGCTCTGCCCAGCACCCAGTTCACACAGGTATCCCATCGCTACCACCATACAAGACAACTTGCCACATCTCCATTGTGCCAGGAATGCCATGCATGGGATGTCAGCATCACCTTCAAATAACCCCGTTAACGCTCAAAAATGGCACCCCGGCGTTTCAAATCTGCCACAGCATCCCTGGTCAATCCCTGGTTGCCGCCAAGTAACGTCATCCCAAAGTTCGCCCCCGCTAAATTAACATCACTCAGATTAGCCCAACGCAGATCGGCATTACTCAAATTTGTACCGTAGAGATTGGCACCTGTGAAATCAACCTTAGTCAGGCTAGAACGGCGCAAGTCTACGTGATTCAAGGATGCTAACTGCAAGCTGGCATCGTCTAGCTTGCAACCGATCAACACAGCGCGGCGCAAATCGGCATGGTCTAAGTTGGCTTTGGTCAGGTTTGCGCCCGTGAGATTAGTACTCAACAGTTGTGCTCTCACTAGGTTCGCGCCCATCATGTCTGCACTCACCAAACTAGCCCCGTTCAAATTTGCATTCACGAGCAGCGCACCGACTAAGTTCGCATTGATTAAGCTGGCTTCTGCTAAATTCGCGTTCACCAGGTTTGCCTGCGAGAGATTAGTCGCAATAAAGTTCGCCCCTACCAGTTGAGCCGAGCGCAGATCAAGTCCGCTCAAATTCGCAGTAGAAAAATCTTTGGCAGGATTAAGTCCAGCAATCTTGGCAAGTTCAAAAAAGTCGTCGGTCTCTGCCTCTACAATCCGCTGAATCAGTTCTCGAAGTCGCCTTAGAGAGTTTTCACTAACCATTTTGCACATTGCCCAATCAATGCAAGGCGTCGATCAAGGAACACATACGGCTAAAACTACAGTGTCATCTCAGCCAGTTTCGCAATGTCCTCAATGCTGCTCTTAACGCTGACTGCTTCGTTGCACAGCAGCAAGGCTTCAAGCTAAAACGCTAAAAAGACCCCATACTCTATCGTAGATGAGGTCTACAAAAACTGATTGTAACGGTTAAACGCTCGTGGCGGCAAGTTGAAATGGAACTGAATTGCCCCAAAGCTCAAGCTTACCTGGAGCATTACAGCAAAAGGAAAAACAATCTAAGCCACGTCAAGCTCTGATTTTGCAACCCACATCTCAATCAGACGCTCAATGACAGCTTGCTTGCTGGGACTAATACCTTTAGGCATCAGAGTTTCCATCAAGGTGTCAACATCGGAAGGCTCAGCCAAAAAGCGGCTCTGCTTGCCTGCTTGTGACGTGCCCCGATCGGAGTACGTGGCTAGGCGGTCAAGGCTATCAAATTGGCGATGTTCCGGTCGAAGCATGATGATAACAAAGGGTGAAGTTTCAAATGGAGAGTTTTTAGCTCTCTCAGGACAAGGAATTGCAAGTCTTGAAACGGATCTCGTAATTTTCAGACAATCAACACCGAAGCAGTATCCAAAAATAAAGCTGGAATAACTATCCCTAATGCATAGTAACGCTTCAACGCTTGCCGTCAAGCACTATGTCAAGAAAAACTCATTCTAGCGTCGGAAGTTGAAATGCTGCCTTTCTCTACGGCTGATACTAGCAGTATGCCCAACCTAAAGTGACGATAACATCACCCGATGGGGTATGAACCCCTAGACACAGAATCTTCATGCAGGAACCAGACTGGTTTGCTGATAAGCAGTCCTCTCCTGCTGCTGCACAGGCTGTTTAGCACTTTCTCCACTCTAGAAAGAGAGCGTTTAAGCGTGCAAAATTTGCATCCGACTGAACTTTAATGCAGCTCTTGTCCAAGGTGAGCGTTGTGGTCGTCGATCGCCTGCGCAATGAACCACTGTAGTTTAGAGATAAAGACCGGCTCAGCAAATTCACGCGCCCGCTCAATACATGCCTGCGAAGAAAACCGCCGTCCTTCAAATTGCATGATCGCGTGACACAAGCTCTCAACCGTGGGCTGAGAGAATAGCAGCCCTGTGCGATCGTTCAGAATGACTTCCCGAATCCCACTCAGCGCCGAGGCAATCACAGGAATACCGTGTCCCATCGCTTCCACTGGCACAAACCCAAAATCGGCATCTTGACACGGAAAAATCAAGGCTTTTGCCTGAGCATAAAGGTCTACCATCGCCTCCTCAGGCAGAGCGTCTAGAAACCGGACGTGAGCACCAGCAAGCTGCTGAAGCCGTTCTCGATCGCTACCAGAGCCGATCACCCAGAGTGGACGATCGAGTTGACTGCAAGCAGCTATGGCTAACTCTACCTGCTGGCTCTGAGTCAGTTGCCCGACATACAGGTAATAGTCATTGCCAGCTTCACCACTGCCCCGGATCTTCACTGGCGGCGGAATCACTGCGGTCGATCGGCGGTAGCATTTGCGAATGCGCCGCGCCGCAGCTTCAGAATTGGTCACAAACCGATCGACCCGCTGCGAGGCACAAAAGTCGTATTGTCGCAGGTGAGTTTCTGCCCAGGACTGATACCAGGGGCGATCGCGCGTCGGCGGTGAATCCCAAAGGTCGCGAGGTGGGGTGTGGCAATAGCTAACGTGCAGCGTTTCGGCACGGGTCAATACAGCTTTGCTGAAATACTGCCCTGATGAGGAAAGCACCAGATCGTACTCAGATAAATCCAACGCTTCCCAGCAGTAAGGCAAGAGCGTCCTGAATGCCTGATAATGGCGTGAAATTCCTGGTAGCTGCTGCGATGGCGCTGTGCGGATATCCCAGTTGTCAAAGAGGGCGATCGCGTCGCCTAAACGCTTATGGTCAATAAAGGCGGTGTAGACAGGAGCATCAGGATACATCTGATGAAGCACTCGCAAGACTCGCTCTGCTTCGCCATATTCGCGTAGATGGTCATGAACGAGAGCAACTTTCATGCGGAGCATCCTTCACGATCGCACTGACCAAAGAGGACAGACGTAGAGTAAGTGGCAGACGTAAGTAAAATACATTTCAACGTGCCCCAATCGAGACAGCTAGCCTCAGCCTTCGGGCAATGGTCTGCCTTTGGGTTCGGGGAAGGCGGAACTAAAACGTTGAAGTTCACAGAAATTGCTCCCTGCTTCTGGAGAGAAGAAAAGCGCCTGCCGCCTCTTATTATTTCAGCTTCGTCAGCAAAACGGTCTACCTGAAGAGCCATCTTCGGGTTCAGCAAGATGGGTACCACCAGACAGTTTCGACTGTGGCATCTTCCTTGAGCGTTAAGTTTTTGGTTGCCTAATCCAGCACTAACGGTAGTGGGCTATACGCTTGTATGGAGCTAAAGTTTGACTTACTGTTTAGCCTTTGAGGAAAAAGTTATGAGTAACGCTAAAGACACCTCCGCTCGCGTAGAGCCAGACTCCTACGATAGAGGTATTATTCCAGCCGAAACGGCTGCCCGCAAAGAGAGAGAAGGTGCAGACTTCAAGACTCATCCAACTGAAGATGACTCTGACAGCGTGCAGACAGATGGCGGTTACACGGTGGATAAAGAGGGTCTCTTAAACAACTATGCCGTAGAACCCGAAATGTACTACGAAACACCCGGTGACGCACGCAAAGATGAAGATGAAGTAGAGCCGAAGCCGGGTCAAGGTCCTGGTATCATTTAACGACGCAACTTCTAACTGCTTACGTAAATGGGGTCAGCAGATCGGTAGCATTGGAATATTGAAGGACACTGTAGTTTTTCAGGTCTACAGGTATTTCCCTTCCCTCTTCTACATTTCTGCCTCGACCCCTTGAGGGCTATCAAGGAACCGTGACGTTCACAACGGTTATCAGTTCTACGATCGCGGTGTTTGTAGATAGGCAGCAAGTTTAAACATCTGTGGCAACGTTAGTGCTGGAGTGAGGAACGTAGCCCTGGAACAGCAGCGCTGCAAAAAGGTATTTTGACTAGTGCGTTACTTTAGATCGCTTATTTGCGGTGAACATCAAACTTTGCTTTGCACCATTGGGCAAGGCACTTTGTTCAAGCAGCGCTATTGCTTGCTACGCAACTTGAACGAGAGCATTTGAAGCGTGGGCTGAAACTAGCGCCTAGACGCTTCAGCAGCAGAGAACCGACGAAAAGAGCTTGCTGAAGCAGAGTGGAACGATCGAGAATCGGGAATCTTGATCTGGAGTGCTGTAGGTAGCAGAGCAAGTTAAATTAAACTTCAAAACCCAATGCTTTTCTCACCACATCACGCTTCTCCTTTTACTCTGTCTTGTGTCTCAAATCTTTGTCCAGATTGCCAGCTATCGTGACCCAGAATTAACTGCAACAGTGCAGGATGCCATTAAGAAAGCTGCTTATCCGCAGAATTTATCGTTTGGTATTGTCTGGCAGGGTAAGTTTGGCGTTGATCCGCTGCCAGTAGAATACTTGCACTGTTGTCGCCTGCTGTTAGTCGATGCCGATCGCAGTCGCGGGGTCTGCTGGGCGCGGTCAAAAACCCAATCGCTCTGGCAAGGCGAACCATATACGCTGCAAATCGACAGCCATATGCGCTTTGTACATGGTTGGGATGAGTTGTTGCTACATATGCTGACGCACTGTCCTAGCCCAAAACCACTGCTTACTGCTTACCCCCCCGCTTATACACCACCCGCTTGCCTGCATCCTGGCGAACCAACCCGACTGGCAGCATCCCATTTCACAGAACAGGGCATCTTGAGCCTAGCTAGCGGTGCGAGTCTAAGCTATGACATCAAGCCCCAGCTAGGCATGTTTATGGCAGCAGGGTTTTGGTTTGCCCCCTCACAAATCCTGGAGGAAATTCCTTACGATCCGCTGCTTTATTTTCAGGGTGAAGAAATCAACCTAGCCGTGAGAGTCTGGACTCATGGCTGGGACATTTACCATCCCAATCAAATTGCTTGCTATCACGAGTACACCCGCCCCGGCAAACCCCGACACTGGGATGACCACCATTACTGGTGGCAACTCGATCGAATCGCTCATCAGCGTTTAAAGCACCTCCTGGAAATAGGAGCGTCAAGCCAAATAGACCTCGATCGCTATGGGTTAGGAGCACAACGCAGCCTGACTAGCTATGAACAGTTCAGTGGGGTTGATTTTAAGCGCCAAAGGTTAACCGAGGCAGCAAGAAGTGGGTTCCCTCTGTTAGTACATTATTAGTGACATGACACATCAGTTTATTTCAGTAATTCTACGCTCAAACATTTACATGGCTACCGCACTATGGTGAGAAAATTAGGTGTTGTGGGTAGCCTGATAAGGTAAATGTTCTAAATGACTGAAGTGTGGAACTTGCAAAAACAGAACTAACACTTTACCTAACACTTTGCCTAACATTTCGTTAATGGATACCACTGCTCTGAAGCTCATAACAAACAGCAGTGGACTTAACCAACAATGCCTTTAGATTCTTGCCTTTCAAGTTATTCCACCACGTACTAATGAAGTCGATTCTTATTTTTTTCTACAAATATTAGTCCGTCATCAAGATGACGTGAGTGTAGTTTGGTTGATCCGCCTGTTTAAAG
>JACMKO010000333.1 GCA_014380065.1 Leptolyngbya sp. ES-bin-22
CTTGAGCAGAGCCTCTTCCAGTTGCAAAGCCAGCAGGCTAGTGACGATGAAAGTGCTCAACTCGCGCTCGTTGTGCAAACGGCGATCGCACGTTGTGACCATGATCCTGGCGCTGCTGGCATCGGTCTTCTGCACCCCATGCTGCTGATGGACGAACTCGTTCCAAAGCTGCTGTGGTCGATTACCAGCAGCACCTACGAAATCATGCAATTGGTTGGAGGACTGCCGACGCAGGTGCTACAGCCCCATGCGAACTGGCAACAGGGCACGTTACGCCTGCTCGCAGCGCTACACTTAAAAACAGTCGATGTGGACGATACGCTTGATTTGTCAACAGGGCGATCGATCAATGCAGACGCGGCTCGATTAGGCTCAGGCACGATCATTCAAACCAACGCAATGCTTGGCTCACAGCCTATCCCGCTCGAAACGCTCACAACCCACCTACAGCACCAGCTCTATAATGCTGTGCCTGAATACAGGCTGTTGCTGGACGGGGTTTCGATCGCATGGCTAGAAGACGTGGAGCAAGACTGGCAGACTGGCACAATGAAGCTTAGCGTGAGTCTTGCGTTTATTCCTGATGTGCTCTGATGTATACCTACGCCTTTTGTAAAACGCCTCTTGCGCCCTTAACGCTACCCCAGGGCATTGCTGCCTTGGTTCAACCCGTTGAGGCGGGTCAACTCTCTGCTTTGGTTGAGCCAGATATAGCTTTAGAAACGCTTCAGCAGGACGATCGCCTTCTAGTGCAAGCGGTCTTAGCGCACGATCGCGTCATCCGCAGCCTGTTCTTACAAACAACTATTTTGCCCTTGCGCTTTGGCACCAGCTTTAGCTCTTTAGAAGGCTTGCTGAAGCATCTGCACACCCAGCAGCAGCGGTATCTGGATCAGCTAACTCAGCTTGAAGGGAAAGCTGAATATACGCTCAAGCTCACTCCCGTAGAGTTGCCAGAGCTAACCATTGCGTCAGACGTGAAAGGAAAAGACTACTTTCTTGCTAAGAAGCAGCAGTATCAAACTCAGCTATTGCACCAAAAGCAGCAGCAAGAAGCGTTTAAGCAGATTGAGCAAGCAGTTGCCCAAACCTATCCCCATTCTCGCTTTGATGATGCTCAAGCGGGAGGAAAGACGTTTTACCTGCTCATTGCCCGCGATCGCGAACATCAGCTTTGCCAGAGCATCAGGCGCTTGCAGGCACAAAGTTCGGCATGGCAGTTAACGTTAGGAGAAGCCCTGCCGCCCTACCGCTTTGTTGGAGACTCAGGTGAAGACAACCGATTAGATGCTCAAAAGTAAACAAAGCTCTAGAGGGGTATCTAAGGAACACTCTCAATGAGCGTGAATGACCGCAAAGATAATAAGGATCGTGGATTAAATAATACCGACAAATTGTTCGTAGGTAGGGGCGCACGTCTGTGCGCCCCTACGGAAAACGCCGAGGTTATTAAATTCTTGTTCCTAAGTTAATAACGGCAATCGATAAGGGCTTTTGACCGACTTACAGAGTCTAAGCTCAGTACCCTGACGATTCCACTGCACTTGATCAAAAATCTGGTGAAGAATGTACATTCCACGGCCGCATTCTTGCTCTTCACATGGTAAAGCTTTTTCAAGCTCAACCTCAGAGGACTGAAGACCCACACCTTCATCACAGATGACCCACCAGTGTTGATTTGCAATAGCTGAAAAGCGCACTAAGACGGTCTTAGCAGGGTCTAAGGCGTTACCGTGCTTAGCGGCATTCACCAACGCTTCCTGCAACCCTAGCCGAACCTCTGCTTTCCAACGAGGCGGAATCTCTTCCAGCAACAAGTCTAAAATTGGAATGAGGTAGAGCGTAGAGGCAAAGCTGACCGTGCTCCAGTGGCGTTTGACAGGACGGGATGAAACAGCAATCACTCAGAAAACCCCATAGCTTTCAGATGGATGAATGCAACCCATGATGGCGACAGGCAAAAGTGCCTTTCAAGCATATTAAAGCTTGAGTCAACCATGCACAAGAATTGCCTAGTAAGCGTATTAAATGCAACTACCAAGCCTAACAAAGCTGTAAAGATGCTTTCTCAATTACTCTTAAACTGGAGCTTGCAGAAACGAGGAATACAAAAGTATCTTTTAACTTGAAATCTCTCAATTGGATGATTCCACTTTACCTATCGTATCAAAATCTCTTTGAAAATGCACGTATAACGTCAATCTTCGATGTTGGAGCGATTGAGAAGCTGTTTTTTAAGCCACGAATATGCAGTCTTCAATGAAAAGCACCGATACGCTTGGTGCCTCGACGCAGGCATCAGCAGGCTAAGCGAGACCAACTGCGCTAGACGCTTTCCAGCGACACGCTGGCGTATTTACATTGATACTGATTAGTTTTTCAATGCTTAGAAAAGCCGCTCCATGTAGCGAAAGTCTCGCTCAACTTCTGCCCAGAGCGAACGGTTGTGCGGGTCAGTACGAAGCGCTTTCTTTAAGTAAATTCTAGCCTTCTCGAACTGTCGCTCTTGAATGAGTTGCCGTCCCCAGCGTTGATACGCGATCGCCTGCCACTGCTTCACCTCTGAATCTTGTGGAATGCGCCGCGCCAGCCCCTCGATCAGGGCGATCGCTCGTGGAAACCGCTGCTCTTTGAGCATTTGCTGCAACTGCTGGTAGGAGTTCGTTTTTAGCTGCTGCTCCAGCGGCGACAAATTAGTAAATTGCAGCGGCGGTTGTTTGCGCGTAATGCGAGTCTTACCTGCTGATGCTGGCGCGGTTGGCATTGGTGTCGGTTCAACATCGGTGCGTTGACCATCGCTTTGCGCCATCGATTCCGTGCTGCCGATCGTCGAGAGTAAGGAGCGATACGCCTCGGTAAGCTCAATAAACTTTTCTTTTGCCTGCTGATTTCCAGGATTCACGTCTGGATGGTAGCGTCTTGCTAACCGTCGATAGGATGCCTTGATCGCATCAAACGACGCACCAGACTCCAACCCTAAAATGCGGTAACACTCTGCAAGGTTCATTGAGATGGTAAATGGCAGAATGACTCATGCTTCTGCCACTACTGAGAGGGGTGATGTGAACTAGGGCAACTAGATCAATGAGTGGAGACGCAGCTCAGAAGTCGATCAGTGAGCAGTGCTTCAGGTACCATTAGCAGACTTATGCCTGTTAACTAGCAGCAGATGGTTGCCTTCCTCGATACTGCTTCCTGAAGCTAAGAAGCTGATTCAATCACGCGATCGATCAAGCCGTACTCTTTCGCTTCTTCAGCCGACATAAAGTAATCGCGATCCATATCTTTCTCGATCTTCGGCAGCGCCTGTCCCGTGCGATCGGCATAGATTTGATTGAGCTGTCGCCGAATGCGAATAATCTCGCGCGCTTCGATCTCAATATCGGTTGCTTGCCCACGAGTGCCGCCAGACGGTTGGTGAATCATGATCCGTGAGTGCGGCAGCGCGAGCCGTTTGCCCTTTGCGCCTGCTGCCAGCAAAAAAGAACCCATTGAAGCAGCCAAACCCACGCAAATGGTTACCACATCAGACTTGATGTGCTGCATTGTGTCGTAAATCGCCATCCCTGCGGTGACAGAACCACCCGGCGAGTTGATGTACAGCACGATGTCTTTACCCGGATCTTCAGAATCCAAATAGAGCATTACCGCCACGATTTGGTTGGCAATTTCGTCATCAACATCTTTACCAAGAAAAATGATGCGCTCTCGGTAAAGACGATTGTAGATATCAATCCACTGAGTATAAGGTTCTCCCGGCATACGGTAGGGAACCTTGGGAACACCAATTGGCATAAAAAGCTCCGTGTGGGTAAAGTTTTGAGTTACGAGTGATGGATTTTGAGTTCGGGTCGTTAACTTGAAACTCAAGAATGATTAGATGATGCCAGCGGGAAGTGGAACGGGGATGTCTTTTTCGCTTTCGAGGACGCGATCGATCAAGCCGTACTCTTTTGCCTGTTCAGGAGACATATAGAGGAGACGATCCATGTCTTTGGCAATTTTTTCGATCGGCTGCCCTGTGTTGTGAGACAGAATCTCCACCATCGTTGCCTTGTTTGCCAAGACTTCTTTAGCGCGAATTTGAATGTCCGTCGCTTGACCGCGTGCGTAGCTCTTGCTCTGATGCAGGACGATCGATGCATTTGGCAGGCTCACACGGAAGCCTTTTGTACCTGCTGAAAGCAACATCGCCGCCATACCCATTGCTGAGCCAATACAAATAGTCTGGACGGGAGGCTTAATGTAGCGCATAGTATCGCAGATGGCAAACGCCTCGGTTTCAAACCCAATGGGTTCACCGTCGTACCGCGAGGTGCCTGTAGAGTTGATGTAGATTTTGATCGGCTTCTCTGGATCTTCGTACTGAAGATAAAGCAGTTCTGCCACAATCAACTCAGTGACAGCAGGTACGAGAGGCATTCCCAGATAAACAATCCGCTCTTTCAATAGCAAAGAGGGTAAGTCAGGCGGTGGAGTGCGATAAAAGGAATCGCCACCACCGTAGTAGGGGGACTGAGCAGCTTGAATGGATGAAGTCATAGCAGGGGTGCCTGAAACGTATTGCCTAAAGGTGTGTCACCTGAAACAGTGGCGCTGTCTTTAC
The DNA here is from genome assembly GCA_014380065.1 of Leptolyngbya sp. ES-bin-22. GTDB lineage: Bacteria > Cyanobacteriota > Cyanobacteriia > Leptolyngbyales > Leptolyngbyaceae > Stenomitos. Next base: position 4,607 of record JACMKO010000333.1, read on the forward strand.
ATCTTAGCGTGACCATTGGCACTGTGGAGAGAGTGAGGTAAGGAGAGGAGGCGATGGGGAGCAGGGGAAGTTTTGAGTTTTGAGTTTTGAGTTTTGAGTTTTGAGTTTTGAGTTTTGAGTTGAAAGTACGAAGTGTTTTGAGTTTTAGCCTTAAGCCTTCCCCCTTACCCTCTGTCTAACCACCAACTAACAGCTCTTCTGACTTTTAACCTACCAACAGCTAACAGCCAACAACTCTCCCTCATTCCCTTTCACTTTCGCCTATTCTGAGTATTAATAGGCTTACGCTGTTTGCCTCTCGCGTTATTAGGAGCTTCGTGCCATGAAAGTTGGTTTGCAGTCTATTTTGAATGACGCAAATGTGGATGCTGCTCAGGCGAGCAGCCAGCGTCAGCTTTCGGTGTCGATCGCGGCGATCGAGGAGGCAATGAGCCGCAGTGTACCGCTAAATTTGTGCTTGATTCTCGACCACAGTGGCTCAATGGGCGGACGAGCGCTGGATACCGTCAAGCAGGCAGCGCTCCGCATTGTGGATCGCCTTTCACCGGGCGATCGCATGACGCTAGTGGCGTTTGACCATAAAGCAAAAGTGCTGGTGCCGAATCAGGTGATTGACAATCCTGCAAGCGTGAAAATGCAAATCAATCAACTCAAGGCGGCGGGCGGCACGGCGATCGATGAAGGCTTGCGGCTTGGCATTGAAGAACTGGCAAAAGGGAAGAAAGACACGATATCGCAGGCGTTTTTGCTGACGGATGGGGAGAATGAGCATGGCGACAACGATCGCTGCTTGAAGTTGGCAAAACTCGCGACGGACTACAATCTCACGCTCAATACGCTGGGCTTTAGCGATGCGTGGAATCAGGATGTGCTGGAAAAAATTGCTGATGCCGGGGGTGGCACGCTGTCATTCATCCAATATCCAGAGCAAGCGGTGGCTGAGTTCGATCGTCTGTTTAGTCGCATCCAGTCAGTCGGGCTGACGAATGCCCATTTGCTGCTGTCTCTAGCGCCTACTGTACGATTGGCAGAAATGAAGCCGATCGCCCAGGTTGCACCCGACACTATCGAATTGACCCCGCAGCAAGAAGGGAGCAATTATCTGGTACGGTTGGGCGACCTCATGGTGGATGCACCCAGAGTGGTGCTGGCAAACCTTTACATCGGCAATTTGTCCACAGGTGAACAGCCGATCGCTCAGGTGCAGGTGCGCTACGATGACCCAGCCTACAGCAAGGAAGGCTTACTATCGGAGAAAATCGCAGTCACAGCAAACGTGCTGACACCTTACCAGCCAGCTATGAACGCAGACGTGCAGCAGCACATTCTGGCGTTAGCAAAGTACCGCCAAACGCAAATAGCCGAAATCAAGCTCCAGCAGGGCGATCGCACAGGCGCAGCCACCATGCTGCAAACCGCTGCCAAAACTGCCTTGCAAATGGGCGATCAGGGAGCCGCCACGGTGCTGCAAGCCAATGCTACCAAGCTTCAAGCAGGCGAGGAGCTATCGGAGGGCGATCGCAAAAAGACCCGCATTGTGTCTAAAACAACATTGCAGTAGGCGATCAAAAAAACGTAGTGGCGGCAGCTAAGCTTAACAACTTCACCAGTGACTTTCATCTACTCGCCGCCATGAAATGCTAGTTCTCTACAGGATGGTGAGTGCTTCATCCGTATCACAGCATTTAATAGGAACTCCACTTGTGTTTTTAATCAGACTGTCTAGTTTCAGTACATCATTATCGACAGAAATTAAAACCTCTGCGTCAA
>JACMKO010000334.1 GCA_014380065.1 Leptolyngbya sp. ES-bin-22
ACGACGGAAACGGACGACGGAATCCACCTGACGGCATGGGTACTGACTCGCTGTTAGGCTTGTCAAGCCAGAAGACACCTGCTTGCCTCAGTTCTGCTTGTGACAACGGTTCTGCCGAACAGGGGTCACAGTTTGCCATATCCCAGGCATATTCCATGAAGGCAACTTTGCGATCTTCGCGATCGTAGCTCGTCTGAAACATCGCCTTGTAGAAATCGCTAAACTCATTTTTAACAAACACCGGGATTTCCGAGTCTGAAGGCACTTTGACGGTGCGGTAATTGGTGACTTCCGTTTGTCCTTTAGGTGACAGGACGTAAATCAATAGATCTTGCGCCGCTTTCGCATTGATCATTCCTAAGCGAATCGGCAGCATAAAGCGCGGCGATTCGTAGGCAATTTGCAGTGGACGCAAGGACTGATAGCCCGCTTTGTCATACTCATCCAGGTTGACCTTCGCCACAAAGAACTTCAGCTTTTGCCGAATGTAGGGCTTCAACAGTTGATTTGCGCCCCTGGGAATTTTGTAGCCATTCTGGGTGAGCCAGGTTTGCAGTCCATCTGATTCTTTAGCGCTCAACAGCAGAATGTCATACTCACCGACTGTATAGCGGGCTTCAACCGTCACGCCTAGCGAGTCCTTACGGAGTCGATTCGACTCTTGAGCCATGCCTGCTGCGGCAGAAGGTGCTGGAACGGCTCGATCGTACAGGCGTTGATCACACGGGTCTTCATCAAAATATTCCACCAGTCGCGGTGCGCTAAAGGAATCCAATCGCTCGATAATTTTGGGGTCAGTCACCTTAATCTGATCCCTTCTCAGCACTACAGGAACGGGGACGACGATCGCAAAATCCTTTACCTCACCCTGAAAGTCGTTCGCCATCGTCAACACGGTGCGATTGCCTGAATGTGCGATCGCCACCTGCGATGCCTGGTTATAGAGCTTGGCATCGGCTTTCGCCACATAAAAGCCGCAGAATGCCCATGCGCTTGGTGCTACCAACAGGCAAACCAGACACGTGAAAAATAAAGTAATGAGAATACGTAAGGGTTTCGTGACCATAGTTTTGAGTTTTGAATTTTGCGTCTTAAGTTTGGCTAACGGCTAACCAGAGTTTTGAGTTACGAGATCTGAGTAACGAGTGCAGTCATTTCTTGCTCCTCTGCTTCCCCGACTTCCCCTGCTTCCCTCTTCCCAAACGAATCGCTCCAAACAAAGCGATCGCCAGGAAATACGGCATCGATTAGGATGCTCAAGGGTGCCAGCGCGAAGAGTGCCCAGAAGACAGCGGTCGAAAGAAACAGGTAGTTGCGGAGAAAAAAGGTGAGGAGCGCGATCGCTACTGCCCAAAGCAAGCGTCCAATCCGGGCGTTCGGAATGGTGCGCGGATCAGTAATCATAAACAGGGAAAACATCAGCAGTGAACCACTCATCAGGCGATGCGCCCAAACATCCCACGTCCAGCCCAGTAAAACGTTACGGATGGCTTCCAGCACGGCGTAGCTACCGAGAAAGGCGATCGTCGTATCCCAACGCCCAACTCGCCGTAACACCAAGCCACCACAGGTTAAAAACATCAGCGCGTACCAGCCTTCTTCACCCCATTGCCCCGGTGATACCCAGGCATCCGGCGTAAGCGTCAGTGCAGCTACAATGCCAAAGTTGCCGGGGTTGAAAACATGCTTGCCCCGCACCCGAATCAGAAACTTGCTGGCGATCGCTGCCACACAGGCTAGAACCATCGTGCTGTAATGGTCAGCGCGAACCAGAATACTCAGTCCCAGAGAGGTGACAAGGGCACTGGGGAGGGAGGAAAGGAAGGCGGAAGGCGGGAGCAAGGCGGAAGGCAGAAGACGGAAGGGTAAAGGATAAAAGTTTTGAGTTTTGAGTTCTGAGTTTTGAGTTAATTCTGGCTTCTGACTCCTGATCACTGACCACTGACCGCTGACCGCTACCATTAGTCCCTGCATCGTCACGCACGTTGCGATCGCCACCGCAATCATGCCCGGTTGCAATGTCCAGTCGCGGGTTCCCAACCCCACCACCAGAAAGAGTCCCAGGAAGAGAATTTGATACGTGCGAGCATCACTCCATAGACGATCGTCATTCCAGACCAGCATCGGCAGCCCTCAGTGAAGAACATTGGATGGCTGCTATTATGGCTTCGCTAAGATGAAAACCTGGAATTGTTACGGTTTAGGTAACGGTAGTGATGCCGGTCTGTCCTATCCAGGGGGATGAAGTTATACCAAAGCCACTAGCAAAGGCTACAGATCTTGCCCTCATCCCCCGCCCTTCTCCACGATGTCGAGCCTTCAAGGGCTTTCGGTCTATCGCTCTGCTCATAAGATACAAGGGCGGAGGATTAAAGTCTCTCTCCCACAGGAGACGGATGAGGGTGAGGGCGCATCTATAGAACCCATTTGACATCTCAAGAAGAAGTTGCAAGCCTTTTAATCATTAGCCTGATGAAGCAACGGTTGATCTGGGTGGTTGCATGAGCTAGAGTGCGCTCAAAGTTTTTAGTCAGGCTTTTACAGCGCTCCATCCAAGCATTAGATCGTTCAATGACCCACCGGGCGATAGCCGGAACGAATCCAGCTTTCCCCTGTGCTGCCTTCTCTACCCTTTTGAAGCCGCACTGGCATTGCAGGTGTTTTTCACGGCTTGGGAATCAATGCCTTTGCAAATCTAAACGATTTAACCGAAGTTTAATAACTGAAGCTTAAACCTACCTTAGTGCGTGAGTACTTGTCACTTCATATACTAAAACCGTCTTTCTATGGAATCAATCTAAATGAGTGCGTCTCGGCGTCGGTTTTTAGCCTTAGCTGGTGCATCTGCTGCCAGTGTGACTATGCTTACCCCTTTGGAAGCTTTTTATGCAAGAGTTGCTAGCGGTAAGGTCTCAAGAGGCTTTGGCTTTGGTCCGTTAAGCCCTAAATTGCCCGTAAACGCGGCTGAACTGACCAATACGGTTTTGGGTGATCTTAGCAACGAACCGATTCTGGCTCTCCCTCCCGGATTTAACTATAGGACGCTTTCCATTGTTGGCAGTCCGATGAGCGACGGCTTCACGGTGCCAGCAGGTCACGATGGTATGGCAGCGTTTCCCGGTCCCAACAGAACCGTACTGCTGGTGCGAAACCATGAGTTGAGCACCTCTTTGCCCGCCAATTACAACTATCCAGTTTCTGGGACGAACCGATACTCAACCGTTGCTCTGGGTGGAACCACAACTTTAGTCGTCGCACCAAATCGCGAACTGATCAAGGATTTTGTCTCTTTGGCGGGAACCAGAACGAACTGCGCCGGAGGGGGAACTCCTTGGTCTAGCTGGATTAGCTGCGAAGAAACCTTCTCGATTACGACCAGTGCTACTGGCGCAATCGTCAAGCATGGTTACAACTTCGACGTGTATGCTAACGCCGACAGTGGGATTGTAAACCCGATTCCTTTAAAGGAGATGGGGCGTTTTAGTCATGAGGCGATCGCAGTAGACCCCAAAACTGGCTACATCTATGAAACAGAAGACCGTGGCGATAGTTGCTTCTACCGCTTTGTTCCCAGAGTGGTAGAAGAGGGCAAGAAGCCAAAGCAGCTACAGTTAGGTGATTTGCAGAAGGGAGGCTCCCTGTACGCCCTGAAGATTAAGGGTGCAGAGAATTTTGCATTAGTTACAACCAACAATCCAAACCTTCCTGTACCTGGCAAGGGCGGTCAGCCTGGACGGATTAAGGTTAAGCAAGAGTTTGAGGTTGAATGGGTCGCGATCGATAATCCCGATCCTGATTTTACGGACAACAGCGATACTGCTAATAATTTGGGTAAACCGGAATCTGTGCGCGGTCAAGCTCAGGCTAAGGGTGCTGCAATTTTCTTCCGGGGTGAAGGTGCTTTCTATGGCAACGGCAAGATTTACTTTGTTGCAACCCAGGCGGGCACTCCAGCCTTTGATAATGTTAGAGGTAACGGTCAGGTATGGGAATACGACCCCCGCAAAGAAACGCTCAAATTACTGGTTGAAGCATCGTCCGCAGGAGATTTGCTTGATGAGCCTGACAACGTGGTTGTTACGCCCTTTGGTGACTTAATCTTGTGCGAGGATGGCGGCGGTGAGCAGTATCTAGTCGGTGTCACCAAGAAGGGTAAACTCTATCAATTCGCAAAGAATGTTCTCTTTGCAAACAGCGCTGACGTTGCGCTCAAAGATCAATTTGCAGACAACGAGTTTGCTGGTGCGTGTTTTTCCCCTGATGGTAGAACCATGTTTGTCAACATTCAGACTCCCGGTATCACATTTGCTATTTGGGGTCCGTGGACTGATAATCAAGACTAATTTCCCTGGGCTTTCACAGGTTAAACGATTGTATGTAGTGTTAATTTGGTCATAGCTCCTGCTGGAGAATACTGTTCTCTTGCAGGAGGTTCTTGGTCACCGTTTGTAGGCGATTGCTACTCAAAGCGCTTCATAGTGGTCGATCGGGGCTTTAACGCCAAAAAAGGCTAGATTTTTCTTTGAAGTTGCAAGCATCAGGGCATATACTAGACGTTCTGGCTAAAACTTTTAGACGATTTTAGAGGAAGTTAGATGTCGCGATATCGAGGTCCGCGCCTGCGGATTGTGCGTCGGTTGGGAGATCTGCCTGGGTTGACGCGCAAAGCACCCAGAAGAGCCTACCCACCGGGTATGCATGGTCAAGACCGCAAAAAACGCTCCGAATATGCGGTGCGGTTAGAAGAAAAGCAAAAGCTCCGGTTTAACTACGGCTTAACTGAGCGGCAGCTATTACGCTACGTGCGTAAAGCCCGTCGTGCCGCAGGTTCTACAGGTCAAACCCTCCTGCAACTGTTGGAGATGCGCCTGGATAACACCATTTTTCGCCTGGGGATGGCACCGACCATTCCAGGGGCGAGACAGTTGGTGAATCATGGTCATGTCACGGTTAACGGTCGCGTAGTGGACATTCCCAGCTACCAGTGCCGTCCCGGTGAAGTGATCGGCGTGAAGGATCAGGATCGCTCTCGCAAGATTGTCGAAACGAACTTGCAGTACCCAGGACTGGCAAACTTGCCTAGCCACTTAGAGTTTGACAAGAGTAAGCTTACAGGCAAGGTCAATAGTGTCATCGATCGCGAATGGGTCGCACTGCAAGTCAACGAACTGCTGGTAGTTGAGTACTACTCTCGCCAAGCTTAGAGGTCTGCTTTTACGCTTCAGTTTCACGCGGCATTGAGACAGCTAAAAGAAAAGCATCTAAAGAGCCTCCCGAACCGTCAGTCAGGAGGCTCTTTTTTGTGTAAAAGGATGAATAGCTGAACGCTGTAAGGGTAAGGCAAGCAGAAAAATCAGACTCTCTTAAAAAGTTTGCCTAACGACTGTCGCTTTTCCTTACTTTGAACGTTAACCCCAAGAATCCAGGTCTAGCGCTTGAGAACCACCGCGCTCTAGCTCTGCCAAAATTTTGCCCAACTGCGACCAGATCAACCAACCAACCAGTACCGTGAGCGGTAAGGCGATCGCATAGGACAACTGGGTTGTAAAGCCAAAGACTTCCATGCCGGAGGAAAGAAAGAGGCAAATCCCCAACGCGATACCCAGAAAGGGTATAAGAAGCTGAATGCCTTGCAAGGTTGCTAATGTACGGGTCGAACGGTTTTTCGACCAGTCCTGCACTGCTTTCTTTAACACGGATTCAAACGCAATTCCAGAGGCAAGGCTGACAAACAAGCCTGCAATCATCAGCACATAAGGCGGTTCGGGAATAGAATACATAGATGATTAAGGTACAACGATTTAAGTAGCGCTCAGCAACACCTTTTCAATGAGCTTCGAGTTGAAAGTATCAGTTCAAACTCAAGTCACTGCTTCTAACCCTACACCGTTTCGACACCCTAAACCTTGCGGATAGCGGTCAAAGCAGACGGGAGCAGTGCAGCCGTGCCAGCAGTCGAAAATTCAGTCAGCGCACCGATCGCCGCACTAAATAAACGACCAGGCTGAAGGTCATCTTTAATCAGGTTCCAGAGACGCTGGACTTCTTCAGTATGCAGACGATCGTCCTCCGTGAGCGCGATGACGACCTGCCGTCGGAGAAACTTGCCTTCATCTGACAGCAAGTACTGTAACCCTAGTTGTGCTGTGGGTAAAAGGTCAAAGGACTGATCGCTGCGAGCGATCGCAATCAAATTCTCCAGTCGCTCCCATTGAAACTTGCCATCTTTGAAAAGCACTTCCAGCAACCTGCGGCGGAGTGCAGGTGACTCACCCATCAAAAGCCGTTGCGCGATGTAGGGATAAGCCACATCCACAATCTTAAAGTCTGGATTGAGGGTCAGCGCTAATCCTTCTTGCGTCACCAACGAACGAATGATGAGCGCAAATTTGGCAGGCAACCGGAAGGGATACTCATACATCAACTCTGAGAAGCGATCGGTGATGGTTTTGAAGTTGAAATCCTTCACGCTTTCACCCAACACATCACCCAGCACGGCTTCTAACGCAGGGACGATCGGCTGAATGTCTGTATCAGGGGTCAGAAAGCCCAGCTTTACAAAGTCCTTTGCCAGGTCAACGTAATCTTTGTTGATGAGATGCACGACCGCATCCACAATCGTTTCCTTGGCAGATTCTTCAAGCTGATCCATCATGCCGAAATCGATATACGCCATCTGAGCGATCGGTTGGTCAGCAGTACTGCCATTTCTCTCTACATCGCAGTGGGGTGCCATCGCAAACAAGTTGCCGGGATGCGGGTCGGCGTGGAAAAAGCCGTACTCCAAAAGCTGACGTAGCCCAGATGTAACGCCGATTTCAATCAACGCATCCGTTGCCAAGCCAGCCTCACGAATGCGGTCAGTATCCGTTAGCTTGAAGCCATGAATCCACTCCAGAACCAACACATGCTGGCTGCTGTAGCGCCAGTAAATCGCAGGCACCTTAACAGTGGGGTCATTGCGGAAGTTGGTAGCAAACTTTTCAGCGTTACATCCTTCGTTGAGGTAGTCAACCTCTTCAAACAACTTGATGCCAAATTCATCCACCACCAGCGTGAGGTCGTGTCCCAGGTTGAGTGGCAGCCAGGGAGACAGCCAACTTGCTGCCCAACGCATCAGGTATAGATCTAACGTGATCACGGGCAACAGGTGAGGACGCTGCACCTTAACAGCAACTTCTTCACCGCTGTGGAGACGAGCATGATAAACCTGTCCCAAACTAGCAGCCGCTACGGGAAGCGGTGAAATTTGGCTAAAAATTTCGTCAACCGATCGCTCAAGTTCGGCTTCAATTAACGCGAACGCGATCGGGGTCGGAAAGGGCGGCAACTGATCTTGCAGCTTGATCAGTTCATCCAAAAAATCTTTGCGAATTAGATCCGGTCGAGTGGAGAGAGCCTGACCGACCTTAACAAACGTGGGACCCAGACGGATCAGCGTTTTGCGTAGCTGCTCTGCGCGCTTAAGCCGAACTTTTGGCTGATCACCCTGCCATGTATCCCACTTCAGACCAAGAAGAAACGACAGAAATGAGAAAATAACCTGTAAGGAACGCCAAACGGCTTTCCAGGGACGGTAACGATAATGCTGAGCGATCGCGCCCGCATCATAGCTCCTTGACCAACTGAGGGGATGCTGACCCACGCTTGCCTTTACCTCTCTAACGATGCTCTCAGTGTTGGAGGGCAGCGCCGCCACCTGCTAGCATCGCCCCCGTGGAATCAATTAGATGCACGAGTCTTACTGTCTTACTCAAGACTCAGTACTAACCTTTCACTAACTTCATCATAGTATACGAAACTACAAACATTCTCGTGTTTCATTAACCCACCATTAACCTTCGTTTTTAAGTGCTTAGCCCTTGAAGCAAGCTGATCCCCAAAGGGGTATGGAGTAGACAAAAAAGACGGGACGGCTGCTGCTGACCCTTTACCGCCAGTCATGAAGCGCTCTTTGCTCTGCTCTTCTAATGTTCCCACTCGGTCGGTAAGACGCTCTCAGGCGAGGCAATCTTTTAAACTATACGCAACTCGCTCCTGCTCGTCCGGCGCTAGTTCAGGAAACATCGGCAAGGACAGCACTTCGGTTGCAGCCTGCTCTGCGATCGGTAGTTGACCGGGGTGCTGATCTGGCACTGCGTAGATCGGTTGCTGATGCAGCGGCAGCGGGTAATAAATCATGGAACTGACCCCTTCTGCCTGTAGCTGCTGACGCACTTGATCTCTGCGGCTTTCCGTTGGCTCTAGACTGTGAGATGCAGCACCGAGAATGCGAAGCGTGTACTGGTTCCAAACGCCTTTGCCACCCGCTGGTTCTTGCGGTAGAACGATGCCTGGAATATGCTGCAAGAGATGGCGATAGCGATCGGCAACGGCTCGACGCTGCTGATTCCAAGTGTCCAGGTAGCGGAGTTTGATTTGCAGGATGGCTGCTTGTATGGCATCCAGGCGTGAGTTAACGCCGATCGCCTCGTGATAGTAGCCACCGGCTCGTCTACCGTGGTCACGCAACAGGCGGATTGTGGCTGCGATCGTGGGATCATGGGTTGTGACCGCACCGCCATCGCCACAGGCACCCAGATTTTTGGTGGGGTAGAAGCTAAAACAGCCAATGTGCCCGATGCTGCCCACTTTTTGCTCTGCCCACTCCGCGCCCACTGCCTGAGCGCAATCTTCGACCACAGTGAGGCTGTGGGATTGGGCGATCGCCATCAGTCGAGTCATGTCTACGGGTTGCCCAAACAGATGCACCGGGAGAATCACCCGTGTTCGTTCTGTAATGGCAGCTTCCACCTGCCCTAAATCCAGATTAAACGTACCCGCTTCGATATCGACGAACACAGGCATTGCGCCAACGGCGCTAATGACCTCTGCCGTGGCAATAAAGGTAAACGGAGTGGTAATCACCTCGTCACCGGGTTTGATGTTTAAGGCTCTCAGTGCCAGATACAGCGCATCCGTGCCAGAGTTACAGGCAACACATTCCAAAGTCCCAATGTAAGCCGCAAACTGTTGTTCAAACCCTTCAACGGAAGCGCCGCCAATGTAACGACCAGAGGCAAGTACCGCTAAAACAGCAGTATTAATCTCGTCGCCAATAACTTTGTACTGCTCAGATAAATCAAACGGGGGAATTTTGCTCACTCACTTACACCACACATCACACTCTGTTAATGAAATCAAATTTTGCTCATAAATGGAATCAAATGGCAATGTTTAGATTGTCGGATGCGCTCAAAGCCAGGATTGTTTCAGTGCATCCACGACCCGCTACTCTTTAAACACTACCAATTTTTACTGACTTTTCTAACCTGCCCTATTGCTTGTCTGCCTGTTTCTGCCTACCAGAGGGCTTTAGGGCTATACAACCGACACCTGCATGGATTCACCACTACAAATCGTTTGGGCATTGGGCATGATGGCGATCGCCATTGCCCTCTCAGCATGGCAACGGCTGGGGTTGGAGTGGAACTTAGCGGTTGCCACCGGACGAACCGTGATGCAACTGCTCGTCGTTGGGTATGTGCTGGCAGCGGTCTTTGCGATTCGGAACCCCTGGGCAGTGCTGGCGGTCTTGGCAGTGATGCTGGTGATCGCGACGATCGTCGCGCGCAATCGCATTAGCAAAAAGGTACCGCACCTGTTGCCGTTAGTGGGAGGCTCTATTTTGACGGGCACTGTTGTGACCTTGACGTACACCAGTCTGTTCGTCATTCAACCGCAGGTCTGGTATGAGCCGCAGTACTTGATTCCTCTAGCTGGCATTGTGTTGGGCAATGCGATGAATGGTGCAGCGATCGTGGGAGAACGCCTGGTCAGCACCCTCAACAACAGTCAGCTAGAGATTGAAACACACTTGAGCTTGGGCGCAACACCGAAGCAGGCGATCGCCCAATACCGCGAAGATGCCATCAAAGCGGGACTTATTCCCACCGTGAACACCATGATGGTCGTCGGCATTGTTACATTACCCGGCATTATGACTGGACAAATTTTGGCTGGAGCTGATCCATTACTGGCAGCCGCTTATCAAATGTTGGTGATGTTCATGCTGGCATTTGCGACGCTGATCACCACGCTCTTAATTAGCTGGGGTATTAGCCGCCAATTTTTCAACCAGGCTGCACAGTTAATGCTTTGGTGACTGTTCCTGAAGACGGTCTTGAACCCAGGCGCGGCAAGCTCTGACAACAGCTCTCTCGCCAATTTGAGTGCTCTGGCTAAGAAACTGGGGAATTTCCGTTAAGGGTAGATTGGCAAAGGTTGGACTATGGTCAAGCTGCACGTAGCGTCGTTGGCGTAACTGCTTGATCGTCAGTTCGCCTTTCGCATAGCGCCAAACCTCTGGAACGCCTAGCGCTAGATAGATTGGCTCTTTATTCAACGAGGAGCTGCTGAAGTCTACTTCCAGCATCAGGTCTGGTGGCGGATCTTGAGCGAGATCGATATGTTCCAAATGCCTGATTAGCGGTTCGGTCTGGATATAAAAGCCAGAATCTGGTTCAATGCCGCGCTCTAAATCTTTACGTTTGCAGGTCAGCGAACCAGCGCTACGGATGGGAAGATCAAGGTCGTCGCAAAGTGTATCAACAAAACGCTCAATCAGTCGTTTGACGTGTTCATGAGGCATGAAAGGCGACATGATTTCTAAGACCCCTCGATCGTAAGCCAGTCGCGCTGCCCGATTCTCGCCTAATTCCTGAAGTAAATACTCAAAGCATTGCCAACTGATGTTCTGAAGAATGACTCGCTGTTCGCCTAATACGGGGGTTGCAGCAACCATGACTTGCCTCTAGCGCTATGTTGTTTATTTTAATGGAGAGTAAAAGGTTGGGAGTCGCGATCGCACTCATCCCGTAACCTGCCAGACGCGAATTGTTTTGTCGCTGCTGCCGCTGATGAGGGTTTTGCCATCAGAACTCAAGGCGATCGCGTTCACCGAATCGCTGTGTCCCGTCAGGACGATCGCCTCTGACCGATCGTCGGTCAAAGCCCACAATTTCAATGTGCCATCCCAACTGCCGCTGATCAGAGTCATGCCATCGGGCGTAAACTTGAGGGCACTCACCGTCCATGAATGACCTGGCAAGGTGCGGAGCAAACGTCCAGTTTGAGTACTCCAAAGCTTAATGGTGCGATCGTCCCCACCTGTAGCCAGCACTTGTCCATCCAGGCTAAACGCGACTGCCTGAACGGTCGCCACATGGTCATTGAAGGTATAGCGCATTTGGATGGTGTGGTTCGCTTCGCTTGTCCAGAGGCAGGCGGTGCGATCGGCGCTGGCACTGGCAAGAAAGCGTCCATCAGGGCTGAAGGCAATGGCTGTGACATTCAGCCGATGCCCCTTCAGCGTACAAAGTTCTTTTCGTGTATGGATGTCCCACAACTTAATCGTTTTATCGCGGCTGGCGCTGGCAAGCATGCGTCCACTGGGCGTGAAGGCGATCGCGGTCACGGCTTGCGTATGCTGGCCCAAAATCTCGCTGCGACCGGAAAGATCGAGATACCACTTCCGCGTCAGTACGACTGCCCGATCTTGTCCGCCAGAGGCAACGGTTTCGCCATCAGGGCTGAAGGCGATCGCACGAACAGCTAGTAGGTGATCGAGCACAGCCGTCGTCACACTACCCGTTTGCAGATCCCAAAAGCGAATCGTTTTGTCTTCACTGCTACTTGCCAGGATGGAACGGGTTGGGCTGAGCGCAAGGGCGCTGATGCTAGCGGTATGCCCAGTAAGGGTGTGGAGACAATGCCAGGGAGCGATCGAAGAAGAGTTTTGAGTGTTGAGTTTTGAGTGTTGAGTTGGAAGAGTTGTTAGTTTTTGGTTGTTAGTTTTTAGTAGTAGGTTTTCATGATTCTCACTCCCCACTCCCCACTCCCCATTCCCTACTCCCCAATCCTCAATCGCCCACATCACTTCATCTGCTGATTGAAACCGTTTGCTCAACGCATTCTGGAGAAGCCGATCGAGAATTGCTACCAGGCGATCGCTCAGTGGATTCGTCACATATTGCCGCCATGCCCAGGCATCATACACGGTGTCAAACAGGTCAAACGGGGAGAGCGCTGTAAGCAGGTGGATGCAGGTCACGCCCAGGCTGTAGAGATCGCTGGCAAAAACTGCTTTGCCGCGTGCCTGTTCGGGAGCTACGTATTCGGCACTGCCAATGCTTGTACCAGTTTGGAGGCGATCGCTAAGTTTCACCAACTTAGCCGCACCAAAATCGGCTAGCACTAAACGGAAACCCTTGTCACAGCGTTGCTGAATCAGATTGGCAGGTTTGATATCCCGATGGATGACGTGGCGATCGTGAATGAATTTCAGAATCGGCAATACCTGCTCTAACAGTTGCCAAATCGCTGCTTCTGTAAAGACACCTTGTGCCAATACTTGTTCAAGATTCTGCCCGTCGATAAACTCCTGCACCAGATAAAGCTGTCGATCGTCCTCAAACGCAGCCAACAACGCCGGAATCTGTGGATGCTCACCCAGTTCCTTGAGCCGCTGTGCTTCTTGCTGAAAGAGGGCAATCGCGGCTGCCGTATCCGTTAACGCAGATGGCTGTGGAAAAAGCTGTTTAAGCACACAAAGAGAATCTGAGCCTTGAGCTTGCAGATTGTCGCTTACAGATTGAGCGCCCTCCGTTTCTCTTTGTACCGTTTGCAGTTGATCGTTCTCATCAATCGCCAAAAACGTGCGCCCAAACCCACCCTGCCCAAGCAGCGCGATCGCACGGTAGCGATTCTGCAAACGCAAAGAAGAGCCACAGGCTTGACAGCATTCAGCACTATCAAGATTCTGCGGCTCTTTGCAGGTTGGATTCAGGCAATAGCTCATAGAGCGATCGGCAAAGGAATCAGGCATCAAAGCAAGACGTATAGCTCATTCTGACACCTGACTCATAATCTCTACCGCTTGTCAGCGTTGAAGATCGCCTCAATCTCGGCACCAAGCGCTGGATTCAAAGACTGAGCCGATGGCGCTACAGGTGTTCCATTTGCTGCCTGATCGGGTTCCTCCCCCTCTGTCAGCGCCTCAACCGACTTTCCATTACTGGCTTTACCGTTGGTTTGCTGATTCCACAAAATCATGGAAAGCAAGCCATCGACTAAGCCATTGCCATTGCCGTTTGCGCCAACCAGCACATCGGGAATGAGACGGACGTGACGATCGCCAATAATTTGCATTAACTGCATAGCGGTATAGCTTTGGGAACCCAATGCTTCCACACCAGCGCGGTAGGTTTCTGCACGCGCATTACCCGTTGCCCGAATCGCATCAGCATCACCAACCGCTTTGAGTTTCGTGGCTTCGGCTTCACCGTTAGCACGCTGAATATCAGCCCTGGCTTGCAGTTCGGCGATATTGACGTTCTGTTCAGACTTCACCATTTCCTGTTGAATATCTGCCAGTGCCGTCTCACGTACTAGCTGCTGGCGTTGAGTTTGCGCCATCTGCTGCACTTCGTAGGTTTTGCGCTGCTCCTCGGCAATTTTGCGATCGGTCTGCGTTCGCATCAGCGTTTCAGGTGGCTGAATATCGCCAATCAGCGTGTCGATCGCCTGTACGTCGTAGCTGCGGAGCGCAGTTTTGATGTATTCTGCCGCTTGAGACTGGCGATCGCTGCGGGCGCTGAGGAAATCCAGCACCGTGCATTCCTGAGCCGAGTTGCGGAAGTAGTTGCCGATCGTGGGTTCCAGCACATGATCCACCAGATTTTGCATAGAACCGACACGGGAGATGACCTTGGGCGCATCCAGCGCACCCACATGGATAATCTGGGCGATTTCCAGATCGAAGGCGAACCCGTCGCGCGATCGCACGGTCAGCGATGCCAGGTTAGAGTCATAGTTATGCCGCTCCGTCCGTCCCGACCAGTTCAGCACGATGTTCGTCGTTGGCACCAGTTCAACTTTCATCACGCGGGTGTTGAGCGGATGCTTACCGGGATAGAGCGGCTCCGTCCACACGCCCTTGTGCCCTGGTAGCACCAAGTTGCCGTGGGTAAAGGATGCGCCACTGACATCTTCGTGCGCCTTGCCGACGTAGGCGATGACCACACCGACGTAGCCGATCGGAATCTCCGTCATCGGCAACTGCTCCACCTGCACAAACCAGGGGTTCAGGTTCCACGAACCGGAGAGCAAAATTTGCTCCTGCAAACCGCGTCGTCCACCGGCATGAATGAATTTTTCGCCGTTCTGGAAATTGTTGTGCCCAGGAACGGTGGAACCTGCCATTTCACCCGCATCAATGGAAAGACCATCCAACGTGGTGACAATGCCCACCTTATCGGATTGCACGGTGTAGACGCGCAGTTTTTCAGGACTCATGTCGTATTCACTGGCAGTAGAAGCCCTAATCACCTTAAACAGAGCCGTGTTAATGCGATAAGTACCTGCCGTCAAAAAGCCCATCTGCCGACCTTTTTCGCCACCATTGGTGAGGAACTTGCGTGCATCCTGGTAGTTGTCGCAGGGTACGACCTTTGCCAAAATGCGCTCTGGAGGCACAGAGGCACCATCGTTGGCAACCAGCAGGGCAATCTCGCCTTGAGGCACCACAATCATGGGCTGCTTTTGCACGCCGTATTGCCAGGGGAACATTCCCCAATGCCAGCCGGGAGCGAGTGTATCTGCCTGATAGCCCGCTTCACCATCAAGGGCAATCAACCGTCCCGCAGGCAGGCGACCACCGAACTTTTTGACGACAACGCCAACTTCTTGCTCACTGATAATCACCAAGCCCGTGATGGAGGAGAAGAAGATTAAGCCACCGACGACAACGATACTGCCCACCATCAGCGGTCCCAGTAGATCCGTGAGACCCATCTGCTGTACGACTGGAAATGCTTTTTCTGGCTGTACTTGCGCGATCGGTTGAGTCGCCCGTTCAGTTGAATTTGAAATCGTGGACGAAACCGTCGATCGCACCTCGTCCATTTTGGCAAGATCAGCTTTTGCAAGATCAGCACGGGCTGGTGAAAGTGTGGCGATCGTCCCTACCGTTAACAGCGAAGCAGCTACAGACGAAACCAAACGAACCGCTTTGCGGGACTGCCGTAGCGATCGCAGCCCAGAAAGCAATGAATGATTCTTCATATAAATAAGGCGTTGCCTTATGTGTAGAGGTACATCCAACCTAGCATTCCCATTGATCGACGCTCAAAAGATTTAAACTTGTCGGCTCTTGAGCGCGATCGATAGAAGACGTTGCTAATGAGGATGCTGAAGGATACACATCAGCCTGCCGCTTTTACGGGAGAAAGTAGACAGCAACCCCTTACTCCCTACTCCCTACTCCCTACTCCCTTTACGGACAATCACCTTCACAGCACTGACGCTGGCACAACAGCAGCCCAAACCACGCTTGTGGATCAGTCCAAACTTGCAGTGGGTGGAGCGCATAGCTTTCTAGACCAGAAACCAGCGTTGGCAAATGAAACTTACGAGAAATTTCGGTCTGAATGCTTTCACCTGCTTTTAGCGTTGTGTCAAACCCTAGCGCTTCAAGTGCAACGGTTTGGGTTTCTAAACTGCGGAGATGCATTTCAATTTGATGTTCTACCGTGTTGTAAAACGCCCAATGGGTGAATTGGTCAGGGTTGAAATTGCCTTGAAACCGCCAATTAAGGTGGCTCAAAATATTCAGGTTAAAGGCAGCCGTAATGCCTTGAGCATCGTTATAAGCGGCTTCGAGCACGGCAGGGTCTTTTTGCAAATCAACGCCGAGCAGAAAAAATTCCCCAGGCTTGAGAGCCTTTTGAACCCGATCGAGAAAACGATCGCACTCGCGCTGATTGAGATTGCCGATCGTGCTGCCCAAAAAGATCAGCATCCGGTTCTCTAACTCGGCAGGATGAAGTTGATCTAACGCCTGTTCATACGTGCCTGCTAGACCACAGAGCTTGAGTTTGGGATATTGACGCAGTAGCTCTAGAGCGGTGGTTTTGAGGATGCCAGCGCTCACATCGATCGGGCAGTATTGCAGTTGGTCATTCGCTTGGCTGTAAGCTTCCAACAGTAAGCGGGTTTTACGAGAGCTACCGCTACCCAGTTCTACCAGTTCGCAAGCGCCGGTTAATTGAGCAATTTCAGCCGCGCAGGCTTCCAGAATCGATTGCTCGGTGCGGGTGGGGTAATACTCTGGCAAATCGCAAATTTGCTCAAAGAGTTGAGAGCCGCGATCGTCATAAAAATACTGACACTGCAAAGTCTTTGGTGTTTGTTGAAGACCCTGAATAATAGAGTCTCCTTCATCCACATTGGCTTCTGAGGCACCGAGCGTAACCCAACGAAGGCGAGCATTTTCTTGTTGTACAACGTTCACTAAAGCGGTCTCCTTTCACGATATCTGCATTTGTCCAGTGGCAAAGTTGTGCACATTAACCCGCGCTATGGCACAAGTTTTGAAGCAGTCTGGAGGCAAGGTCTAGGCTGGCAAGGTTAATCACCCTCTAGGATTAAACAGCGTTTGTAACCGTTTTTACATCTGTCTTTCAGTTGAGGGGGATCAGCGGTTTGCTGCATTGGGATCAGTGCCACATAGCTCCACGTTGCACAGCAACTTGATTGTCATTTTCTGCTTACAGTTCGATCGTTGGTTGAGACCAGGTTAAAAAAAGCCTGAGAATAGGTCGCTTGCATGAATAGCTCCTCAGACGATGTTTGAGAAGTTGTCATCCTTTGGCGACTAGCGATCACAGGGTTTTAAACAATGCCTAGCCGTCTGTACGACTTCTCAAACGACCAAGCGACTCCTAACTGTATGTTGCAATATAAGCTATTAGTTTTACCGATAGGTTAAAGCTTTACTCATAACTCAGGCTGAACTTAAATAGAGGTACTCCTTGATGCGGTAGTTCTATGCAACAGCCTTCTAAAGTGTCAAAACGCTGGTACGAGCGATTAACCCGAAGCCATATCGTGCGTGCGCTTGAAATGGTTCAAGATTTGATTGTTGTTTCTCTTTGCATGGGTCTCTTCTGCGTGATGGTGATTCAGTTAAGAGCGATGTTCATTTCGCTACTGCCACCGCTTAATTTTCGAGCTGTGACCGCCGATATCTTGTTCTTGCTGATCCTGGTTGAATTATTCCGCCTGCTTATTATTTATCTGCAAGAACAGCGGGTGTCGATTGGCGTTGCGGTTGAAGTGGCGATTGTCTCCGTGTTGCGCGAGGTCATTGTACGTGGTGTCCTTGAAGTGCCCTGGAGCCAGGTCCTAGCAGCTTGTGCCTTTTTGATGGTCATGGCACTCTTGCTGGTCGTCCGTGTGTGGCTGCCGCCCACATTTGTCGGCATTGATCCAGAGAGGCGTGGGGTCGGCAAACAGTCAGAAATCCATGAAATGTCCTTAACGCATCATTGAGGGTAGGGCTTGACAATACCTGTTCCCTACACAGGACACTGCACCGCCCCGCTGGTTGATTGAAAGACCAACGGTGGCACCTTAGCAGCGGCTGGAGAGGCACAAATTGCCGTGACAGCTTGATTGGTTGGTTTAGCGATCGAGACTGCTGCTGTATAGCTCTTTAAGCCATCGGCTTTTGGAATCGCGGTGAGTTGAGACTGTGTGCTGTTGGGCACTGTGAGCTTGTAACTGTAGTCGCTACGAGTGGCGATCGGCACCGCTGCAAACCGCTCTAGCTCTTCCAACGTCAAGGCAAACCGCTGCTTTTGGCGGTAAAACGTCTGCTGAGCGGTGTTCATGGTTTCCAGATAGTTTCTGGCAGTTGCCTGCTGCTGATCGCGATTGCGCTCTGTATCAGCTTTGACGGTTAGTTGACTGTTTCCGGCGATCGTAGGCACCGTTGTTCGCGTCTTGTCAGAACTGCCAACCGTGTAAGAGTTCGCAATGAGCGCTACCGTACCACCCGTCATAAAAGCCGCCAGCGTTACCAGCACTGAGAGCCTGACATAGTTTGCTGGGCTGCGTTTTGCCCGCGAGCTGTCCGGCGTTTTTCGTGCTGCGTCGGGGCGATCGCGTCGCTGAGCAAGCTGTTTCACTGTTCTAAGAGCGCTGTGAACAGCCGATTGCGGGGGCTGTTTTTGCTCCGCATCGATTGGCGTTGAAATGTTCGGTGCTACTTCGTGTCTAGCAACGGTAGTCGATGGGTGAGAAAGCGCCTCCAGTGCATCAGCAATTTGCGATCGAGGCAGTACAAACGTTTCAACCCAATCGAGTTGGTCAGTGTCAACACGTTGTCCGTAAACCTGCACTTGTTGAATGGACGCAACTTCTAAGCGCAGAATCCCTCGCTGAATAAACGCTACAAGCGTTTTGGCGTTTAGCACGCGAGAGGCACTGAGAAACACATGCAGACAGTGATCCTCTAGAAACGTTTTTGCGATCACGCCCTTCGGTTCCAACGTAAGGTTCATCAGGGCAGCGATCGCGTCTGGGTCGCCCTGTTGGGCAAGTTTGAGTAGGTTCGGCTGAGTCATGGCAGATCGCGGAGAAAATTTGACTCGACAAATCATTTAGGATCAGGATACTCGCAAATCGGCGATCGGGCGAAAAGTCAGCCAAGGCGCTTAAGCAAGGCTTGTACAGTGTTTCAGGACGTTCACCCCCAAACTCTTTGCCTTTTGCTTTCGCCTTCTACACTTTTGTTCTCTGTCGCCTACCCGTCGCCTACCCTCTGCCTCCTCTCTCCTCACCCCTCTCTCCTCACCCAAAAAAGACAACCCATCTTTCGACTGCCATTTCGCTTTACAATGCTTGGCAAGCCGATGCACTCAGCCTGCTTAACCCCTCTAAATCGACGTTCTTATGAGTATTGGATACCTCGCCCTTGTTCTGCACGCTCACCTGCCCTTTGTTCGCCATCCCGAAAGCGACTACGTGCTGGAAGAAGAGTGGCTCTACGAAGCAATTACAGAAACTTATATTCCGCTCCTGCAAGTTTTCGAGGGGCTAAAGCGTGACGGCGTTGATTTTAAAATTACGATGAGTATGACACCACCGTTGGTGTCGATGCTCCTCGATCCGCTGCTGCAAGAACGCTACGACGCTCACCTCGCCCAGCTTGAAGAACTGGCAGAGATGGAAATTGAGCGCCACACGCAGAACGGGCACCTCAAATATTTGGCAGAGTACTACGCCAAAGAGTTTAATCAGGTGCGGCAGGTCTGGGAGAAGTACGATCGCAACCTGATCAAAGCCTTCAACCAGTTCGCGGAATCCAATAACCTCGAAATCATTACCTGCGGTGCGACTCACGGTTACTTCCCCTTAATGAAGATGTACCCGCAAGCTGTGTGGGCACAGATTAAAGTTGCCTGCGAACACTACGAGGAGACCTTTGGACGGGCACCCAAAGGCATCTGGCTCCCTGAATGCGCCTACTACGAAGGTGTGGAGCGGATGCTAGCGGATGCCGGACTACGCTACTTCCTCACCGACGGGCACGGTATTCTCTACGCCCGTCCTCGTCCCCGCTTTGGCACCTACGCGCCTATTTTCACCCCTACAGGGGTCGCTGCGTTTGGGCGTGACCACGAATCGTCGCAGCAGGTCTGGTCATCTGAAGTGGGCTACCCCGGTGCCTCTGAATATCGGGAGTTCTACCGGGATTTAGGATGGGATGCGGAATACGAATACATCAAGCCTTACGTGATGCCCAACGGTCAGCGCAAAAATGTAGGCATCAAGTATCACAAAATTACAGGCAAAGGGTTAGGGCTGGGCGATAAGCAACTCTACGACCCCTACTGGGCGCGTGAAAAGGCGGCAGAAAACGCTGGAAACTTCGCCTATAATCGGGAGCGCCAGATTGAGCATCTTTACGGCATGATGCAGCGCAAGCCCATCATCGTCTCGCCCTACGATGCTGAACTGTTTGGTCACTGGTGGTACGAGGGTCCCTGGTTTATTGACTACCTGTTCCGCAAGGCGTGGTTTGATCAGGGCACCTTTGAGATGACACACCTGGCAGACTATTTGCAAGGCAATCAAACGCAGCAGGTCTGCAATCCCTCGCAGTCAAGCTGGGGCTACAAAGGCTTTCATGAGTACTGGCTGAATGAAACTAATGCCTGGATTTATCCGCACTTGCACAAGGCAACAGAGCGGATGATTGAACTGGCAAAGAAGGAACCCGAAGACGAACTGATGTGGCGATCGCTCAACCAGGCAGCACGAGAGTTATTGCTGGCACAATCCTCTGACTGGGCATTCATTATGCGGACTGGGACAATGGTGCCCTATGCGGTACGACGCACGCGATCGCACCTCATGCGCTTCCACAAGCTTTATGAGGAAATTAAGCAAGGCAAAATCGATTCGGGCTGGCTGGAAAAAGTAGAGGTAATTGACAACATCTTCCCAAACATCAACTATCGCGTGTACCGTCCCCTTTAACGCGCAGACCCTTAGGGACGCTTCATGGAACGTCCCTAAAGGCGAAAACATCAGCCGTTCGGGTACTTGACTCACTCTGATCCCTCTGTTAGCTTCAAAGAAGAATTAGTTCAATGTTCCAATCGTTCAAGCAAATGAACAGCGCTCTCTATTTTTATTCTTGGCATCCATCGGTTCACCTGGAGTGACTGACGTTCTTGCTGAACGTGTCCAGGCGAACCGCAGAGTCACATCTGCGGTTTTTTGTTTTTTGGCTTTGTTGTAGTTACGAGTTGTAGAAAGAGCGATGACCGCGTTCATGAGTTGGTTTTACGGCTTTTACTTCTGGTTCGGAAAACGTTCCGGGTAAAGTCTGTTGCGCCTTCGGTCGTACAGCCCGGAACCTCAAAGGTTTCGGGCTTTTTGTTTGCACTTACATCATCAAATCTAGGAGTATGTCTCATGTTGGATGCCCGGTTAGTGAAAAAGTCTCATCCCGAACATCACACGATCGTTCAATTGTCCAATCAGGTGGCGATCGGTGGTAGCAATGTCATCGTCATCGGCGGTCCCTGCACGGTAGAGAATGCTGCTCAAATGGAACAGGTTGCCAGTCAGCTTGCAGTGGCTCCCATTCATGCCTTAAGGGGAGGTGTGTACAAACCACGCACCTCTCCGTACTCATTCCAGGGCATGGGGGTGGAAGGGCTGCAAATTCTGGCAGAGGCGCGATCGCGCTACGGGATGCCTGTGGTGACAGAGGTCATGTCGATCGCGCAAATTGAACTCGTCGCCACCTATGCCGATATGCTGCAAATTGGCAGCCGCAATATGCAAAACTTCGAGTTACTCAAAGCGCTGGGACAAGCAGGCAAGCCTGTTTTGCTGAAGCGGGGTCTCTCAGCCACCATTGAAGAATTTGTGATGGCAGCAGAATACATCATGGCGCACGGCAACCCTAGCGTAGTGCTGTGTGAGCGCGGCATCCGCAGCTTTGACACCTACACTCGCAACGTGCTGGATTTGGGCGCGGTCGTCGCCTTGCGTCAGTTGACTCACTTACCTGTGATTGTTGATCCTAGCCATGCCGCCGGTAAACGTGAGCTGGTTGCCGATCTCGCCAGAGCTGCCGTTGCCTGCGGAGCCGATGGACTCATTATTGAATGCCACCCTGAGCCTGACAAGTCTGTATCGGACGCACGTCAGGCTCTTTCATTAGAAGCAATGGTCGCTCTGGTACACAGTCTGGAACCGATCGCACGGGCAGTGGGACGCACTTTGACCAAGGATCAGGGTGCGAAAACAAAGCAGTTGGCTGCGGTTTGAGGATCATGTGGGTGAGAGCAGGCTTCTTGCGCACTGAGAAGCCCGATCGCGCCGTTCAAACGCTGACAATACCTGAGCTAAGAAGCAATATGCCACAATGCAAGCAGCGATCGCTGGAGGTGAAGACGATGCCCTCTCTACTAAACAAAACGACTGATCAACGCATCCTTCATCACGGCACTTGGGAACAGTTTAAGTGCATTCAAAAGGGCTTTGACGGTGCCTCTGGGGTGCGGTTGTTCTACTACGACGGTGCGATCGAAATTCTTATGCCGGGACGTGAACACGAAATTTTCTCGCGCATCATCGGCTACTTAGTCACAACCTTTCTGGCAGAAAAGGGCATTTTCTTTCAGCCAACTGGGGCGATGACTCAAGAAAAAGAAGAGGTTGTCTCAGCCCAAGCCGATGAGTCCTATTGCCTTGGGAGCGCCAAACCGATTCCAGACTTGTCCATTGAGGTTGTTTTTACCAGTGGTGGCATCAGCAAATTAGAGCGTTATCAAGCTCTGGGTGTGCCTGAAGTGTGGTTTTGGGAAGATGGACTGTTGAAGTTTTATCAGCTTCGCGTCGGCAGCTATGAGCCGATCGATCGCAGCCAGCTACCAGGACTCAGTGATCTCGATCTTGATCTACTAAAGCGGTGCATTTTGATGGCTGAGACTGACACCGGGGAAGCCATTAGAGCCTTTCGCCGCGAACTTTAACACGATCGTCTGAACCAGCGAGGCAAGCGACACGGCGATCGCGTCAGACTAACTGATGCAAGGGTGTTGTCAGGTCGTCCAAAAACGAGAGGATGGCAGCGTTGACAAACTCCGGCTGTCCACCAGCGGCGTAATGTCCGCAGTTGGGAATGATTTGAAGTTTGGCATTGGGTAGGCGATCGCGCAATCGTTCTCCATCGCTAACCGGAAACCAGCGATCGTGTTCTGCCCACAAAATTAGCGTTGGACAGGTAACCTGAGGTAAATTGTCTTGCACGGAACGAATGAGATTCGGCTGACCCTGTTCCAACCGTCTAATTTCACGTGCGGCAAGCTGAAATTCTTCTGCCAATTTGGTGAGCGTTCCAGGAAACTCGATTTGCGGATAGGTACTCCAGTAAACGTCGTCTGGTGTGACGTGAGACGGGTCGGCAATGACTTCCTCTCGCAGGGTGTAAACCAGATGACGAATTACAGGATCAAGCAACTTGGCGAGACGTAGCTGATCGGCTATTTCGACGAGACCCAATGGCATATCTGCGAGGAGTCGCATGCCCCAGTTGGGCAACTGTTTGGGAAAGATCGGCACATTCAGCAGCACGAGGCGATCGCACAAGTCCGGGTGAGCCTGCACGGTCGCCAGTGCAACCAGCGCTCCCAACGATTCGGCAACAATCACAGCGGGTTCATCACACAGTGCCCGCAGCACACGCTCTAGCTCTATCACCTTATGGTTGGGGTGTTCTGGCTGAAGCGGTTTAGCGGAGAAACCACTACCTTTGGCATCGAAGCAAAGCACCCGAAAATGCTGTGAAAGCGGCTCGATGTTGGCGTGCCAGCAATAGCTCCAGCTTGCAACTCCGTGGACTAATACCAGTGGTTTACCTCTGCCTTTTTCACCGTAAGCGATCGCAACGGGACGATCGTTGGCATCGGGAATCGTCAACGTTTGTCGCCCTTTGGGAAAGGTCGTTTGCCACCAGTCTTGCATTGCTGCATCCTTCTAAAAAATGTTGGCTGAGTTGGGATGAGTTGATTGCCAGTCCAGACCCGCCTTGCTCTAGGATAATGGCATCCAATAGCAGTGGTTTGCTCTCTCACCCCGTTTAGACTGGCACAGCAGCACTCATGCAAAAACTTCTCGTCACTGGCGCTAGCGGCTTTCTCGGTTGGAACCTTTGTCAGGTAGCAGCAAGCAACTGGGAAGTTTATGGCACGTCGTTTTCCAAGTCGATCGCCCTTCCTGGAACGACCATCCTCGCGATCGACCTGACCGATTTTGCGGCGATGCAGCACCTTTTTGAGGACGTACAGCCCGATGCGGTGATTCACTTAGCAGCACAATCAAGCCCCAATGTGTGCCAAAACCAACCGGAGGCATCGTATCGGTTGAACGTCACTGCCGCTGTGAATCTTGCTGGACTGTGCGCCGATCGTAGCCTTCCCTATGCGTTTGCGTCTAGCGAAATGGTGTTCGACGGTTTGAACGCGCCGTACACAGAGAGCGCTCCCGTCTCGCCCATCAATCGCTATGGTGAGCAAAAAGCGCTGGCAGAAGTAGAAATACTCGATCGCTACCCCAACGCGGCTATCTGTCGGATGCCGCTCATGTTTGGTGCCGTGCCACCGACTGCCAGTAGCTTTATTCAGCCGTTCATCCAGGCATTGCGATCGGGGCAGGAACTCAAATTATTTACCGATGAATTTCGCACGCCCGTCAGCGGCACAACTGCGGCTAAAGGCTTACTGTTGGCGCTCCAGAGGGAGCAGGGACGGCTTCACCTCGGCGGCAAAGAACGCGTCTCGCGCTACGAGTTTGGTTGCTTGATGGCAGACATTCTCTCACTACCAACCGCCAGCATGATCGCGTGTCGCCAGCAAGACGTGCCAATGGCAGCCAAACGACCCCCTGATCTCTCTTTAGACAGTACCAAGGCGTTTCAGTTCGGTTACGCACCACCGTCGTTGCGTGGAGAGTTGGAGGCGTTGGTTGGGAAGGTTTGATCAAAGCAGTCAGCGCTTAGCGATCAGGCACTGGCTTTGATGAGACGTTTGTGATGCCTAGAAGCCTGAATGAGAAGGATTTCAGAAGGCACAGTATGGAAATGCGATCGCGCCAGTCACGATCGCATTCTAGGTGACTGCTATGCTGCTAACGCTTGCTCGATCGCCCCTACTAACTCTGGTGCATCCGGTTTCACCGCACTCTTAAACCGCTCTACCACCTCACCCTTCTTATTGACCAAAAACTTTTCAAAATTCCAGGACACATCGCCAGCCGAGTCTACAGACGTTAAGCGGGCATACAGGGGATGTTGCTGCGACCCTTTAGCGCGAACCTTATCGAACAATGGAAACGTTACATCGTACTTCGTGCTGCAAAACTGGACGATTTCTTCGTTTGTGCCGGGTTCCTGTCCGCCATAATCATTGCAGGGAAACGCCAGCACTTCTAGCCCTTGAGCGTGGTACTGCTGGTAAAGCGCTTCCAGTCCAGCGTATTGCGGCGTAAAGCCGCAGCGCGATGCCACATTCACAATGAGCAAAACCTTGCCAGCATACTCTGACAGGGGCTTTTCCTTGCCGTCGATCGTCGTTACAGCAAGATCAGTAATGGTTGCAGTCATAGTGTCTCAGTCATTGATAGGAGCTTTACTATAGTAAAAGAGTATTGGTTGGAGTGGGGAGCAGAAAGCTGTCCGCTGACCGCTAAATCAACTCATCCTTCATCCTTTCCCCTTTCCCTCTCACCCCCTCGCGCCCCATCGCATTTGCCGCTTTAAGGCGTAGTGGTGCGCAAACTTGGGAATGTCACCCTTATGCCCCATCACAATCACGGTATCGCCTTCATCCAGTAATACATCCTGACCGGGGTTGACGATCGTGCTGCCATCTGACTTCCGCAACGCCACCACAATAAATGTGCCTTCACCGCGCACCTGCACCAGGCTGATCGTGCTACCAACCAGGGGCGAACCTGGAGGGACTGCCAGCTCATCGACCTGCACATCAATTTGAGACAGCAGTTCATTCAGACTGCTGCCATCAACGGTTTCATCTAGAAAACTGAGGGCTGCTGGATGCGTAATGATGTGTGACATCCGCAGTGCGCCAATTTCAGCAGGCAAAATGACGTGATCGGCTCCAGCCTGACGCAGCTTCTTTTCAGTCGAGGGATATTCGCCTCGTGACATGATCATGAGATCAGGGTTGAGTCCACGGGCGGTCAGGGTAATGAAGACGTTGGCTGAATCATCTGGGAGAACGGTTGCCAGCACTTTGGCATGTTCGATGCCAGCAGATTCAAGGATGCCTTCATCGGTTGCGTTGCCGAGGCGGACAAGATAGCCCATCGCTTCAGCCGTCTCAATGCGTCCCAAATTATTGTCAATAATGACGAAGGGCTGCTTCGCCTCAATCATCTGACGCGCAAGGATTTGCCCAATCCGACCGTAGCCACAGATAATGATGTGATGCTTGAGGGTTCGGATTTCTTTGGTCATGCGCCTTGCTCCCAATGCTCGGTTGATTTCGCCTTCGGTAATCATCTGGAAGAAGCCGCCGAAGATATAGCCTACAGACGTGCATCCCGCAATAATCACAAAGATAGTAAAAATTCTAAGCTGCGGAGTCATGGGTCCGATTTCGCCAAACCCCACGCCGAAGACCGTGATGACGACCATATAGACGGAATCGAGCAGGCTCCAGCCAGACAATTTGTAGCCCGTCACAGCAACAACCAGGGTCAATGCCAGGAAGCCCGCACCCGTTAGAATCCGTTTGAGAGAACCGTGCATACAGTGATGCGATCGCGCGCGCGTTGGATAATCAATCGCTTAGCCCCGGCAGCGGCAACAAGCTTGTTCTTGCAGTGCTTACTGGTGGAACGTTGCCAGGGCTGAAAGGTCACTGAATCTAAAGGCTTCCACAGAGGTAATTCGTCGATACTACTGTAGGCGATCGCGTCTTCAATGTAGCGCTCGAAACCGATCTGCCTACTGATAAAACAAGCAACGCCTAACCATGACGATAGTTCTGACAACTGTGCCAATTTTGCTACTGCCCTCGACTGAGGCTGCTTGAGGAACACTTTCGATCCTTGAGCATCGATACAGGTAGTTGTTGCGATGATTACATGTATGTTTTATACCCCAAAGGTTCGATCGACCACCGCTTTGGTTGCTGCTCTAGCAAGCGTGACCAGTGCCTTGGCACCCTTAATGGCATCGGCTCCCGCTTCTGCCCAAGCCAGCTTTTCTGATGTGCAGGGTAACTGGGCGCAGTCGTGCGTTGTGTCACTGACACAGCAGGGCATCATCAGTGGCTATCCCGATGGTACGTTTCGCCCTGATGCCCCCGTCACCCGCTCTGAGTTTGCGTCGATGGTGGGCAAGGCGTTCCCTAGCGTGGCACGATCGCGCAGTGCGGTTCAGTTTGTAGACGTGGCTTCAAACTACTGGGCGTATAGCGCCATTACGACTGCAACTCAGACGGGCTTTTTGTCTGGCTATCCTGGTAATGTTTTTAACCCAACGCAAAATATTCCGCGTGCTCAGGTGCTCGTGGCGCTGTCAAGCGGACTCAACTATACCCCGGCTCAACCAGCGATGAATACGCTTAACGCCAGCTTCTCTGATGCGGCGGCGATTCCAGCGTATGCTCAGACAGGCATTGCCGCTGCCACTGAAAAACGCTTCGTGGTGAATTATCCTAACGTGAGCACGTTGAATCCCAATCAGCTTGCCAGCCGTGCCGAAGTCTCTGCCTTTCTCTGCCAAGCGCTGGCAGGCACCGGACAGACCGCTTCCACCATTTCTAGCCAGTACATTGCAGGCGCAACCGTTTCTCAGGGCAATCAGGCTCAGGGCAGCCAGGTTTTAGCGGGAACCTCGATCGCGGTAAAGTATGCTGCCGCACAGCGCATTATTGTTTCACCGAATGAAACTGCACCTGTAGCTCTCACAGTTGCTCAGGATGTACGCAACAATCAGGGCTTTGTGATCATTCCAGCGGGCAGCCAAGTGATTGGTCAACTGCAACCCGCGCAGGGTGGTTCACAGTTTGTTGCCAGCCAGCTTGTGGTGAACGGTCGGCAAATTGCCCTGAACGCATCATCGAATGTGATTACAGAAACGCGCGATGTGCGTGACCCGAACTTTGGCACCATCTTAGGTGGCGCAGCGTTAGGATCAGTGGCTTCTGCTGCCATTCAAGGCTTAACAGGCGATCGAGTGATTTCGGGTCAGACGACAGTACTGGGCACAGTCTTAGGGTCAGCGATCGGTGCAAACCAGAATCGGAATCTTGGCAAAACCATTCGTGATGCTGCGATCGGGGCTGCTTTGGGTGCAGGCGTGGCTGGCATCACGGGTAATCGCACGATTACGCCCCAAAAAGTAACGACGGGTGCTGCCGCTGGCGCAACGCTGGGCGGTATCCTCGATCGCACTGGCAACAGCAAAGTGATTGTCATCAACCCGGACGCTGACTTGAATCTAACGGTTAACAGCAACGCCACAATCTAGGAGTGATCAACTGGCACCAGTACGATCGACGATCGTTTCAGGTTGAAGTGCTGCAAGCGCTACTTGATTGCACTATGGCGATCGTCACAACGTTTAGGACATGGGGATCAAAGGGGGTGTGGGGGCGTTGCCCCCAGCCAGGGGTTTTACCCCTGCACCCCGTCCTAACCCATCTGTCTATTGTCATCACAAACAGCTTCGCTTGGAAGCAGAAAAGGAGGGGTGAGAGGCGATCGCCTCTCACCCCTCCTTTTGTCCCATCCGCTCAGTTGCTCTCTAGAGCTAAATATTTTTCTCGCTTAGCTCACGCGCCATGTAGTCGAATGGCTGCTCTAAAAAGGCAGCATTCGTCATACCAGCCTCAGCGACCATTTCCTGAACGATCGCTTTCAAGATTTGAATGCCGCGTACAGTAGGACCGGGTGGTACACCGAGGGAGTTGTATGTTTCTCGTAGCCCTTCCAACACGCGTTCATCCAGCACATCGGTATCACCTGCCACTAGCGCATAGGTGGCGTAGCGCAGGTAGTAGTCCAAATCTCGCAGGCAGGCTGCATAGCGACGGGTAGTGTACGCATTGCCACCGGGACGGATCAACTCTGGCAGCTCATCAAACAACTGTAGCCCTGCCTGCTTGACGATCGCCGCCGCATTCGCGTTGATCACTGCCGATGCCTGCACCCGTGCGATGCCAGTATCAAAATATGATTTCAGGCTGTCGATGGCGTTGCGATCGAGATAGCGACCTGTAACGTCATAGTTTCTAATCAAACTCGTCACTGCATCCCGCATAAGATTCTTCTCCCAATGATCCTTGTATACACGTTCGGCTCTTTCTAATCTGTTCAATGAGGCGATTCAACCAACACCGAATGCAGATGAACAGCGGTGCAAATCAACTCAGAGAGCGTTTAGCCTCGCAGTGACAGCGATCGCAAAAACATTACAGTGCTACAGATGACCAGGCACCAGTCCTAAATCCTGTACGAACGGCTCTTGAGTATAGACGCATGGTCAAGTTTATCACGTGCATGAAACCGAACCGTGCTGCATGGCGCTTGTAAACATGAACTGTTACAAGCCTTTAAATTTGGCTCAGACAGCCGCTTTTGTCTTGTTGCACACGCTCTGCAAACTTAATTTGAGCCTGCGTTCTAGAGATGGTCTTGCTTTGTAACAACTGATACAAAAAACACCCAAGCCTATCTTTAGGATGGTTCAGATGTAACTGAGCTTCAAGACTAGAGTGTGATTGTGCTTCAGATGTATGAGCGGCACTCTGTAGTAGGAATGTTACATGTAACACCTACAGCAGACGGCGGCAACATGTCTAGAACATCACTATCGCTCTTGTTTAAGATTCGGAGTTTGGGGCGATTCGTTGATGTCGGTTGGTTCTGACTGATTGGTTCTGACTGAGAAGTGAGCGGGTCATGTCTCGCATAAGCCTCACATTCTGCACTTGACGCTTCAGCACGTACGTTGATTGGTGCGAATCGATCGACAGTTTGAGTGCCTGTCGTCCCAATCACCGTCGAAGCAAAACGTTTCGATCATTTTCTCTTCTCAGCTTTGAGACAGTATTGCAACAAGGAGTAACACATGGCAACCCCACAAGAAATCCTGGAATGGATTCAGCGTGACAAGATTCAGATGATTGATCTGAAGTTCATTGACACACCAGGAACATGGCAACATTTGACGCTGTTCCACGACATGATCGATGAAAGCAGCTTTAGCGATGGCGTTGCCTTTGATGGCTCCAGCATCCGGGGTTGGAAAGCAATCAACGACTCAGATATGGCGATGGTGCCCGACCCAGATACCGCCTGGATCGACCCCTTCATGGCAGAGCCAACGTTGAGCATGATTTGCAGCATCAAAGAGCCACGCACAGGTGAGCCTTACAGCCGCGACCCTCGCTCGATCGCCCAAAAAGCGATCGACTACCTGCAAGCGACGGGCATTGGCGATAACGCCTTTTTCGGTCCAGAAGCTGAGTTTTTCTTGTTCGACGACGTGCGCTACGATCAGACCCAAAACTCTGGTTACTACTACGTCGATAGCGATGAAGGCGTATGGAACTCCGGTCGCGACGAATCTGATCAAAGCACAGGAAAAGGCGGCAACCTGGGCTACAAGCCCCGTAACAAAGAAGGCTACTTTCCCGTTGCGCCCACCGACACCCTGCAAGACATTCGTACCGAAATGCTGCTGGCAATGAAGCATTGCGGCGTGCCCATTGAAAAGCACCACCACGAAGTTGCTACTGGCGGACAGTGCGAACTGGGTTTCCGGTTTGCCTCTTTAGTACAGGCAGCCGACTATCTCTTGACGTACAAATACTGCATCAAAAACGTAGCAAAGAAGCACGGCAAGTCTGCCACCTTCATGCCCAAGCCCATCTTTGGCGATAACGGCACCGGGATGCACTGCCACCAGTCCATTTGGAAAGGTGGTCAGCCCACCTTCTTTGGCGAAGAGTACGCTCAACTAAGTAAGACAGCCATGCACTACATCGGTGGTCTGCTGAAGCATGCGCCAGCACTATTGGCATTCACCAATCCGACAACCAACTCCTACAAACGTCTTGTGCCTGGGTTTGAAGCGCCTGTAAACCTCGCCTACTCTCAGGGCAACCGTTCAGCTTCGATTCGGATTCCGCTCACCGGTAGCAATCCCAAAGCGAAACGCCTGGAATTCCGTTGTCCCGATGCGTCTTGCAACCCCTACTTGGCTTTTGCAGCCATGCTCTGTGCTGGGATTGACGGCATCAAAAACCAAATTGATCCAGGCGCTTCGCTGGATGTAGATATCTACGAACTCACCCCGGAAGAGCTGGCAAAAGTGCCTTCGACACCTGGTTCGCTGATGGATGCGTTGAAGAATCTGGAAACCGACCATGAGTTCCTCACAGTGGGCGGCGTTTTCACCGAAGACTTCATCGAAAACTGGATCAGCTACAAGCTCGATCGCGAAGTGATTCCCGTGAGCATTCGTCCTCATCCTTATGAGTTCGCGCTTTACTACGATTGCTAAAGCGACGC
>JACMKO010000335.1 GCA_014380065.1 Leptolyngbya sp. ES-bin-22
GGTGTAGCGTTTACAGGTGGGAAAGGATGAGCGATGTTTTAGAGTTACGGGTTTGTTTACTGATCACTAGCGCCTGTCTTTGCTCTCCCCGATTCCCTCATCTATTGTCTATCCTATTGAATGGAGTTAGTTCGATCGCGTTGAAACGTCGCAGTACGCTATGGCAGGACACAGCAAGTGGGCAAACATCAAGCGGCAGAAAGCCAGAGTTGATGCAGTAAAAGGCAAAGTATTCACAAAAATTTCGCGAGAAATTATTGTGGCAGCGCGGAGTGGCGTACCTGATCCAGAGGGTAACTTTCAACTGCGGACGGCGATCGATAAAGCCAAAGCGGCGGGCATTCCTAACGACAATATTGATCGGGCGATCGCCAAAGGTGCCGGTAAACTGGGAGCCGACAATGCTGCACTGGAGGCGATTCGGTACGAGGGGTATGGTTCCGGTGGCGTTGCCATTTTGATTGAAGCGCTGACCGATAACCGCAACCGCACGGCAGCAGACTTGCGCGTTGCCTTTAGTAAGAACGGGGGCAACCTGGGTGAAACGGGCTGTGTGGGCTGGATGTTTGAGCAAAAAGGCGTGGTGGAAGTGTCGCTTACGCCTGTGGAAACCGGACGCAAACCCCGATCGGAAACCGTTGTCATTCAGGAAGAAGAACTGTTAGAAGCCTTTCTAGACGGTGGCGCAGAGACCTATGAACTGATTGAAACTGAGGCTGGTACGGCGGCTGAAGCGATCACCGAGGCAATAAATTTAGAGCCACTAAGCCAAACACTCAAGGATAAGAACTACACCATTAGTCGTGTTGAACTGCGCTGGATTCCCAGCAACACGTTAGAAGTGACCGATCCTGACCAGGCACGATCGCTCCTCAAGCTCATGGATGCGCTGGAAGATCTTGATGATGTGCAAAGTGTCACCGCAAATTTTGAGATGACCGATGAACTGATGTCGTTAAGCGTGGCGTGATTGCACATTGATCGTCGAAAAATGGATCGTCGAAAAATGCGTGTGCTGTGACCCAGGCAAGCTAGGATAGCGTTAAGTAGCAAGGGATTCTGGTGATGGTAGAGCGTCCAATTAAAAAGTCTGAGCGTCAGGCTAAACCCGAAGGCGAAAGCAGCGAAAGCGGCGAAAGCGTTGTAAAAGCATTGCCAACACGGAATGTCGAGCGTCCTACACTGAACAAAGACAAAGATAAAAAGACAGATATAGCAGCCCCCAGCCGGGATGGCGATCGCAAAGACAGCGATCGTGGCAACGACCGCGATCGTGGCAAGGGCAGAGGCAAGGGCAAAGGGCGCGATGAAGAGCCGAGACAAGCCATGAACCCAGCACTGGCAAGGGGACCAAAGCCAACCAAGCCCAAGCCAGAGCCTGAAGTTGAAGAAGTGCCTTCAGACATCACCGAGGAAGTCGTTGCTGAAGAAGCTGTTGCTGAAGAAGCTGTTGCAGCGGAACTTGTAGCGGTGGAAGCCCCAGAAGTCGTTGTAGCGGAACCTGTGGCGGCAGAAATTCCAGAAGTCGTTGCAGCGGAACCTGTGGCGGCAGAAACCCCAGAAGTCGTTGCTGAAGAACCTGTTGCAGCGGAACCTGTGGCGGCAGAAACCCCAGAAGTCGTCGCTGAAGAACCTGTGGCGGCAGAAATCCCAGAAGTCGTTGCTGAAGAAGCTGTTGCAGCGGAACCTGTAGCGGTGGAAACCCCGGAAGTCGTTGCTGAAGAACCTGCGGTGGCAGAGACCCAAGAAGCCGTTGCTGAAGAGCCTACGGTAGCGAAGCATGTGGCGGCAGAAACCACACAAGTCCAGGTTGCAAGTGAGAGTGCGTAAGTCAGACGCTATCGGTTCAACATTGATTGCAGCCGATCGCATCCACCCAGGTTGAGAGCAACCTCCAGACTGGCTCTGAGTTAGGATATAAGTTGAGTTTTTACCGTTCAACACGGGGCTCAGCGTACGTTGCTTATGATGCGTTTGAGAAGTGTTTTAGCGCGTTTGGTC
Source organism: Leptolyngbya sp. ES-bin-22 (assembly GCA_014380065.1). Classification (GTDB taxonomy): domain Bacteria; phylum Cyanobacteriota; class Cyanobacteriia; order Leptolyngbyales; family Leptolyngbyaceae; genus Stenomitos. The sequence goes on from JACMKO010000335.1 coordinate 2,002, forward strand.
GCGATCGCTCTTACGACCAGTTTACTGAGCCATTGGCTTTGGAACAGTCCTTCTCAAGCTCAAGCGTTGGCATGTCAAGCACTAGCAACGGCAATGAGTCAGAAAGCAGCCTTGCTACAGGTGGTGTTGGCTGGCAACGTGGAAGCGCAAAAAACTTATCGCGCAGCAGTTGTTCAACAGGGGCAGCAGTTAGCGCAATGTCGTAGTCAAACAGCTCAGGCGCTCAACCACCGAGCCGCATCCTTCGCGTGGTAAGTCAGAATCATGTCTGCTCCAGCACGTTTGAAGCCCGTCAGGGTTTCCAGTACAACGCGCTGTTCGTCAATCCAGTCGTTGAGGGCGGCGGCTTTGATCATGGAGTATTCCCCCGAAACGTTGTAGGCAGCGACGGGTAGATTGGTTGCTTCTTTCACGCGCCAGATAATATCCATATACGCTAACGCAGGCTTCACCATCAGCATGTCTGCGCCTTCCGCAATGTCGAGTTCAATTTCTTTGATGGCTTCGCGGGCGTTGCCTGGGTCCATTTGATACGTGCGCCGATCGCCAAACTGAGGGGCAGAATCTGCGGCATCCCGGAACGGACCATAATACGCCGAGGCGTACTTCGCTGCGTAAGACATGATAGGCGTGTCTTCAAAACCTGCGGCATCGAGTCCGGCACGAATTGCCTGCACAAAGCCATCCATCATGCCAGACGGCGCAATGATATCGGCTCCTGCTTGTGCCTGGGAAACCGCCGTTTTTTTGAGTAGTTCCAGCGTGGGATCGTTTAGCACCCGTCCACTCAGGTCACCGACTTCTAGATAACCGCAGTGACCATGAGAGGTGTATTCGCAGAGGCAGGTATCCGCAATGACGATCAGATCGGGCACCGCTTGCTTAACCGCAGTCGCCGCTTTCTGCACGATGCCGTGATCGTGCCACGCACCCGTCGCTTCCGTATCTTTATCGGCAGGAATGCCAAACAGAAGAATGGCAGGAATGCCCAGATCGTAGACTTCCTTCGCTTCTTCGACAATTTTATCGATCGAAAGCTGAAAGACTCCTGGCATCGATCGCACTTCTTTAGCAAACCCCTCACCAGGAACGGCGAAGAGCGGGTAAATGAGGTCACTCGTGGTCAATACCGTTTCGCGTACCATCCGACGAAGCTGAGGATGGCTGCGAAGGCGACGGGGACGTTGGTTAGGAAACATAGGAATTGTAGTGCTGAATGCTTGACCTGCTCTTAAAAGTCTAAAACGTTCTGCTCACGGTCTGCTGCCTGATTTCGTAACGTTCTGTTGCAACGATCGCCGCCTTCATGTCTGAACGCAGGCGATCGCTCAGTCTGTTCACACGGTTTTAGTTGCGATACCTTGATATAGATAGCCAAACACTCTGGATGTCTTTTCAGCGTAGAACTTCTCTAGCGACACGGAGGCAAATTGCTGCTGCACGAGTTGCTGAATGTTGCGGTTAAGATGACAGCCATCGGCGATTACCTTTTGCAGCGGTGTCAGGCGGTTTTGCCAGAGTTGCAGCTTTGGGTCGTCGCTCAGCCCGTGTTCGACGAAAAAGAAGCGTCCGCCAGGTTTGAGTACTCGATGAATCTCGCGCAATGCCTGTTCAACGTTAGTGATGCTGCATAAGGTCCAGGTGCTCACTACGCTGTCGAAGGTGTTGTCTGCCATCGGTAGGTTTTCGCCATTGAGTACCCGGTTATCGATCGCGATCGTCGAGGCACGGATGCGCTTTTGTGCCAGTGCATTCACTCCAGTACTAACATCAACCGTAGTAATTTTTTCGACGTGAGCGGGATAGTAGGGCAAGTTGAGTCCAGTGCCAAAACCAATTTCCAAAACCTCACCCTGCACCTTTGCCAAAACCTGCCGTCTGTAGTGGGTAAAGGTTTCGCTGGACATCGTCCAGTCCAGCAGATACGGAAAGAGTTTCTGTGCGTAAAACCCCATATCAGTTTTGCTCAATTGGTTGGTTTTCGAGTACGCTCTCAAGGTACTACAGATGCGATCGTGGGTGCGTTACCTCGATCCTGCATCACGCTGATTTGTTCTAGCACTAGCAGCACTATCGCCCAACCACAATGAGTTCTGAACAGTCGGTCGTTACGGCTAATGAAGCGTTTTATCGAGCCTTCGAGAAAAAAGATCTTGAGGCAATGACGGCTGTGTGGTCACAGGGTATCAACAGCCTTTGCATTCATCCGGGACGAAGTGCGATTCGCGGGTGGGATGGGATTCGATCGTCCTGGGAAGCGATTTTTCAGAACACCAGCTACCTGGAGATTGAAACAGACATTGTTCGAGTGGAGGTGAATGGGGATCTTGCCTACGTTGTGCTAGTGGAAACGGTGCTGCAAGTGACAGGTAAGCGTCAGAGCAAGGCACAATCAGCCGCAACGAACATTTTTGAGCGTATGGGGCAGAAATGGTATCTAGTGCATCATCACGGCAGTCCGCTGCTGGGCTGATGTTGTGTGGCTTGGCAGCCAGACCAGAAATATAAACATCGATACAAATTTGGTGATGGCGATGCCTGCCTTTGATCTCAGTGCATATCAGTGGCACGATCGCCTCCTGCTGCTTTTCACGCCCTCTAGAGACTACGCCGCCTACACAATACAGAAATTGATTGTGCCTTCTCACTCCTCACTTCCCATTCAAAACTCTCTTACCGATGGCTTACCGTCATTCACTTCACCGACCATGACGATGCTAGCAACGCCGATAAAGAGACCATTTTCGAGTACACCGGGAATGTTGTTGAGCGTTTTTTCCAGTTCAGCGGGGTGATCGATGCCGTTGTCAAACTTCACGTCGATGACGAAGTTGCCCTGA
>JACMKO010000336.1 GCA_014380065.1 Leptolyngbya sp. ES-bin-22
CTCCCCACTCCCCACTTCCCACTCCCCACTCCCTACCCCTCACCGAACCCATGCAGGACAAAGAACTGGAAATCAGACGGCAGTTTCTCGACGAGGCACAGGAGTACCTCGACCTTCTGGAGTCATCTGTACTGGGACTATCGAGCAGCCGCATTGATACTCAGCAAATTAATGCGGCGCTGCGGGCAGCTCACTCCATTAAGGGAGGGGCAGGCATGATGGGCTTTATGGCACTGAGTGACCTCTCGCACCGTCTGGAAGATTCGTTCAAAGTCCTGAAGATTCAGAAGTCAGTTGAAGTCGATCTAAATCTAGAACGGCTGCTGTTAGACGCGATCGACTGCCTGCGCTACATCGTCATCTGCGATCGCCAGCACCTACCGATGGAGGCGAATTGGCTCACCGAGCAGGCAAATCCTGTGTTCGATCAACTGCTGGAGCGGCTAGGTGAACCGCAGGCAGAAGATGCCGCGTCCATCCTGTCGCCCGAGAGCGATGGACAAGCGGTGATTGCCCTGCTGTTTGAAACTGAAGTTGAAGGGTGCCTGCAACGTCTAGAAGCCGTGTTGTCCAATCCTGAACAGCCTTGTCTGCACGAAGAACTGACCATTCTGGCGCAAGAACTAGGTGGACTGGGTGAAATGCTCCAGCTTGAGGCGCTGATCAGCCTGTGCCAATCGGTGACGTATGCATTAGAAACGGCACCCGATCGCACGGAGGCGATCGCTCGCACCACCTTGCAATCGTGGCGGCAGTCCCAGGCGTTTGTGCTGGCGGCTGAGTGCGATCGCCTGCCCACGACGATCGACCTGCAAGCACTCAACATTCCACCCAACGATGCCGCTAACCTCACTGAAGCAGGCACCTGGCACGACGAGGCAACCCTCGACCTCCCCACCGAAGCGTTTGACAACTGGCAAGACGAAGCAGACAGTCTTGACCTGCCCACCGAATTTAATACCTGGAATGAAGAAGCGGATAGCTTTGACTTCTTCCCGACCGATCTACTGCCAGCCGCGATCGACAACGAAGACGATGCGGTTCAGCCTTCGGTCGATGCAGCACCGGAGCCTACGCAACCGCTGGTACGGCAACAGCCAGTCAGAGAAGCACGAGCCGTAGACTTCCGAGTGCTGGATGCCAACGCCGATGCCAACCCAGCAGCAGAGGACGACACCAGTGCGACCGTACGCGTACCCATTAAGCAGCTCAACCAACTGAATGATTTGTTGGGCGAACTGGCGATCGAGCGCAATGGTTTAGATATGTACATCCATCGTCTCCGCAGCCTGACCCGCAGCCTGACTCGTCGCGTCCGCACTTTGGAGCAATCCAATGCGCGTCTGCGCTTGATGTATGACCAGTCAACGCCTCGGTCTATGGGAGACTTCAAGCTGCTTGCTTTACGCCCTGCCACCCCCGACACAAAGCAAGCCACCAGCCAGCAGTCCTTCAATGCCCAAGCGGATACGCGCTTTGACAGCCTGGAAATGGATCGCTACGGCAAACATCACCTGCTATCTCAGGAAATGATGGAAACCATCGTCCAAATTCAGGAAGTAACCAGTGACATTGAGCTAAACCTGGACGATACGGAGCAAACCACCCGCGAACTTAACAAAACGGCAAAACAACTGCAAACAGGGCTGACAAAAGTGCGGATGCGTCCGCTGTCTGATGTGGTAGATCGCTTTCCTCGCGCCATCCGTGACCTTTCGTTGCAGTACGGCAAGAAGGTGAAGCTCAAGCTCAGCGGTAGCAATACGCTCATCGATCGCAACATCCTGGAAGCCCTCAACGAGCCGCTGATGCACCTGCTGCGTAATGCCTTCGACCACGGCATCGAAGACCCTGACACGCGCCGCGCTCGGAACAAACCTGAAGACGGGATGATCGAAATTCAGGCAAGTCATCGAGGCAACCGCACGCTCATTACCATGCGGGACGATGGCGGTGGCATTCCCCTCGACAAAGTGCGTGCCAGAGCCGAGCAAATGGGGCTAGACTCCACGCTACTGGCAGCGGCAAGTGAGCAAGAACTGCTGTCCCTCATCTTTGAACCGGGTTTTAGCACCAGCGATCGAGTTACTGCCCTCTCTGGTCGTGGTGTCGGCATGGATGTAGTGCGCGACAACCTCAAGCAAGTGCGGGGTGAAATCACCGTTGATACGCAGGCAGGCATTGGTACCACCTTTACGCTCTCGCTGCCCTTCATCCTCTCGGTGGTGCGCGTCCTCCTGGTCGAAAGCAACGGGATGCTGCTGGCACTGCCTGCTGATGCTGTGAGCGAACTTGTGTTGCTCCAGTCGGAACAGGTGATCACCACTGCTGGTAGCGAAGTCCTCAACTGGGGCGGTACGCTGGTACAGCTTGTTCGGCTCGCTCGCTGGCTCGTCTTTAATTGCCCACGCCAGCCTTACGCCCTTGAGTCGCCGCCCAGCGTTAATGAGGCAACGGTTTTGATGGTCAGCCAGGGTGCGCAACTGTTTGGGCTAGAGGTCGATCGCTGCTGGGGTGAACAAGAGGTTGCCATTCGTCGCATTGAAGGCACGCTGTCCTTACCCTCTGGCTTTGCCAACTGCACCATTATGGGCGATGGTCGCGTTGTGCCCCTCGTCAACGTGTCCGAACTGCTGCACTGGATTACAAGCTGCGAACGCTCCGGTTTGGTGACTCCGCCCAGTCAACCTGCCGTCCCTGCCCTTCCTGCCGATCGCGTCCCTGCCCTACCCAACCCGTCCAAAGTCGCCGCTAGAATCCTCATCATCGACGATTCCATCAACGTGCGTCGCTTTCTGGCGTTGACGCTAGAAAAAGCAGGCTATCGCGTTGAGCAGGCAAAAGACGGTCAGGATGCTCTCGAAAAACTCCAGGCAGGGCTGGCTGTCCAGGCAGTCATTTGCGACATTGAAATGCCACGGCTCGATGGCTACGGCTTTCTGACTAAAGTCAAATCAAACCCTGCGCTCGTGCATCTTCCCATTACCATGCTCACCTCCCGCAGTAGTGACAAACATCGCCAGCTTGCCCTCAGCCTGGGTGCCACCGCCTACTTCTCCAAGCCTTACAACGAACACGATCTTCTCCAAACATTGGGGCGCTTGATTGAGGCAGGGGTGAGGGTGTGAGGGGTGAGGGGTGAGGAGAGAGGAGAGAGGAGAGAGGGGTAAGGAGGCAGAAGGCAAGCGTTAGGCGTTGGAAGGACGTGTGTTCATGTAAGCTCGAACGACATTTGTGAGTCATGAGCCTCTGAGCATGAACGCTGAATCTCAAAGCATGAACGCTGAATCTCAAAGCATGAATCGCAAACCTCTGAGCATGAACATTGAGCCTCTGAGCATGAACGCTGAACCTCTGAGCATGAACGCTGAATCTCAAAGCATGAACGACGAACCTCTGGGCATGAACGCTGAATCTCAAAGCATGAACGCTGACCCTCTGGGCATGAAGCACGAATCTCTGAGCATGAACGCTGAACCTCTGAGCATCAACGATAAACCTTCGATATTAGAGCGCCGAAATTAAAGCTTCAAGCTCCATCCTCTACGCCCCACACCCGATACCCCACACCCTTTCCCATGTCCCTCCAACTCTCCCCTAGATCTCAACGACTCCGATCCCGCAAGGCTGAGTTTACCCATCAGATCATTGTGTTTCGTTTGCGGCAAGAGTGGTTCGCGCTACCCATCCAGGCGGCTCAAAAAGTAATTCCGCTGGGCAAGGTATATGGTGCTGGTGCTGGTTCAGCGATCGGTCTGACCCTTTATCAAGACCGAGAGATCCCCCTACTCGATATTCAGCAACGCATTTTTGGTACTGCCACTCAAGCCTTATTGACTGGCAATCCGTCACCGCCCAAGCAGAATGCCAGCCATGTTGATCCGTTCTCACTAGGGCGCTTTCTGCTGCTGGTACAGACTATCACCGGGGCAACGATCGGCTTCCCGCTCGATGCCCAACCGATGCTGCGCCGCGTACCAGAATCCGCTTTTACACCACTCTCTGCGACGTATCTCGCTGAAGGACAGTTGCGCTGCATCAAGTGCCTGATTATTCCTGCCCCCGAACAGCCACCCATCTTTCTGCTCAATCTCGACCAGTTACTGCAAGCGCAATCCGCCTTGCCTCATGCTGCCGGCGATTGATTGTCGCTAAAAAGAGCCACTGGCTGATAGCTGCACCGTTCAAACATTGCCATAAACTTCACCATTGCTGATGGATACTGCAACGCTTTTAGAAAAATATGCGATCGGCGAACGCGATTTTAGCGGCATCGATTTAAGCTGGGCTGATCTTAAACAGGTAGACTTACCCGCCGTTGACTTTTGGGAGGCAGATCTAAGTGACGCAGATTTAAGTCAGGCAAATCTGACAGGCACCAACTTCAAAGCTGCTACTTTGACCAGAACGAATCTGACAGAGACCACGCTGACGGCTGCCGATCTGCGATCGACCGATTTGAGTGATGCCAATCTGCAAGCTGCCAATCTGCAAACAGCGTTGTATGACCGGATGACTCGCTTCCCCGCAAACTTTGATCCTGCGATCGCCAGCGCGTACCTGATTGCGCCGCAGAGCGTGTTGCAGAAGGCAAGCCTCGCACACACCGACCTCAGCGGCGCTGACCTGAGCCACGCCGACCTAAGGCAAGCCAACTTGCAGCAGGCAAGCCTCTTTGGCGTGAGCTTGCGGCAAGCCAACCTCAGCACAGCCGCTTTGCAAAACACCGACTTACACGAAGCAGACCTGCAAAACGCCAACCTGAGTGGAGCCAAGCTGAGCCATGCCAGACTGACTGATGCCAAGCTACAGTATGCCGACTTGAGCGGTACTACACTGACGGCTGCTGATTTGACAGGCGCAATCTTGTGGAAAGCCAACTTGTTTGGTGCAGACCTCCGCACTGCCATCTTGCAAGCTGCCAACCTGCAAGGTGCTGTGTACGACAACCGCACCCAATTTCCCGCAGATTACCATCCCGAACAGCACGGCGCTTACCTCATTGCCCCTTATGCTTCGCTACAGCGTGCCGATTTAGGCGGCGTAACGCTTTCAGGGGCAGATCTCACCGGAGCTGACCTCACCAAAGCTAATCTCACAGCAGCAGATTTGTGGGGAGCCAATCTCACTCAGGCAAATCTCACTGACGCAAACCTCACCGACGCAAATGTGTGGGGCGCAAATTTAACCGAAACCAACTTGCGTGGGGCAAACCTCACTGGCATTGACTTGCAAGTCGCTGCGTTGACCGACGCTATTTTAGACACTCCCGGTCTGGCAGCAGACGGCTAATGTTAGAAGTCATACCCAATCTTGCCATAAACGCTACAGATGCTCCCTCACCCTAGCCCTCTCCCAACGGGCGAGGGAACAAGACTTTTAATGCCCTTCTCCCCGGGGAGAAGGGTTGGGGATGAGGGCAAGATGTGTAGCCTTTGTTAATTGATTTAGTATCAGTGGGCGTTGCCAGACGGACGACTCGTGTTTTGATGACGCAGCAACGTCACAACAGTGCGGATATAGGAATCACATCCGCACTGTTGTGACCGACTGGGAGTCGATCGCTCCCCTCTAGCTGCTTTAAAGTCACTAAAAACGCTGCCCAAAGCCAAACTGCAAGCGACTGTCGCCTTGATCCGTCACGCCGAAGTCA
>JACMKO010000337.1 GCA_014380065.1 Leptolyngbya sp. ES-bin-22
GAGGTGAGGAGGTTGTATGCATAGTTCTTAGCAATGCCCAGCGGGTTGCTTTCTGGATAGACACTCAGTCAACTGTTAGCATTCAGGAGCCGAAGTAGTTAAAAGTCAGCCTTCTGCTTTGCAAGCAGTTTCGCTTAAATGAATGACACTCTTCACCCCTCTCACCTCACCCCTCTCACCTCACTCCTCTCACCTCACTCCAACACGATCTCAGCGTCAGCGGGCATTCCAGGTTTTGCATAGCCGCCGGGGTTGTCGATCGTGATTTTGATGCCAATAACTTGCTTCACGCGATCGTTGCGGAAGTAGATATTTTCGGGGGTGAAGGAGGCTTGGGGATCGATCGCAGCGACTTTGGCATTGAGTGGTTTGGTGGGATCGGAATCGATGAACACATGCGCTTTTTGCCCAACGCGAATTCTGCCAATATCGCCCTCTGGCACGTAGCCCCGCAGGTAGACCGTGTTGAGATCAAGCAGCGACAGCACCGTCTGTCCATTGGTGACAACGGCTCCGGGTTCCTTGCTACGTGCGGTCACCACGCCATTAATGGGGCTGGTGATGTTGAGATAATCAATCTGTGCCTGAATTTGCTTCTGGGCTTCTTGAGCATTTTTGATGTCGGCTTCGGCGGCTTTCAGTTGCGACTGGGCACTTTGCCGCTGGCGCAACAGTGCGCCCAATTGGGCATCGCGAATGCCGGGGTTGATGCTGTAGCTTTGGGCTAAGGCGAGACCACCCACGGCAGCATCAATCTGTTTCTGGGCAGACTCAACGGTCGCTAAGGCATTCTGGTAGCTGGTTTCTTGCTGATCGTATTGTTCTTGTGTCACCGCGCCTTCCTGCACAAGCTTGGCATAGCGATCGCGGGTCACTTTTGCCAACGCTAGCTGTGCTTTTGCCTGCTTCAGTTGCGCTTCCAGGGATGCCACAGTCGATGCGGCTTGGTACACGCGACCCTTACTATCCTGTTGCGACTGCAAGACATTCAATTGTGATTCGCGAATCTGGCTCTCGACAACAGCAATTTGAAGTTGTGCCTGCTGTGCCTGCTGTTGGGCGGCAGTAACTTTTGCCGCCGCACCCCGCAGTTGTGCCTGCACTTCTGTATCGCTAATGCGAACGAGCAATTGCCCTTGTTTGACCTGGTCGCCCTCGCGCACCGCGATCGAATCAACTCGTCCACCTGTCTTCGCGCCGACATCGGTCTCATACCCTTCAATGCGACCGCTGAGGCGCAAATCATGGCTAGACGGACGCGCCAGAACGTACCAGATGGCAGTGCTGATGCCCGCGATCGCCACAATGCCGACCGGAATCAACAAGCGTGGATTCAACTTGCGCTGTTGCTTTGCGGGTGGCGCTACCGACTCTGGAGCACGATCGCTCGATCCTGGAAGACTCTGAGCCATAGTAGACCTTCGATGACTAGCGGTTAAGCCGGGGGAATCATTGTCTAATCATACTAGACCGTCTAGTATGATTAGACAACAAAACGCTGAAAAATTTAACATCCTCATTTTTTGCGCTTCACTCTTGCTCATCGCTATGCTTAACGATTCCGTTCCCCAGCCTGACGATCGCTCAACGCTCCATCGGGAAAGCTCCTCTGCAACCAATCAGAAGCGAGAGCAGATTTTGCAGGGTGCGATGCAGGTGTTTCTGCAATCTGGCTACGCCGGGACGAGTATGGATCGGGTTGCGGCTGAAGCTGGCGTGGCGAAACAAACGATCTACAGCCATTTTCAGGATAAAGAGGGCTTGTTTAAAGCACTGATGGAGCAGATCACGCTCGATCGCTTCCGTAGCGTGTTTTGCCTGGAGGATTTTGCAGGCGATCCTGCTGTGCGCTTACGTCAGCTTGCCGAAACGTACCTGACCAAAGTTGCTGATCAAAACTATCTGTCGCTCACTCGAATTATCATTGGCGAATCAGAGCGCTTTCCAGCATTGGCACGGCTGTGGACGAGTACCGTCATTCAACGCGGTCGTGGTCTACTTTCTGCTTACTTTGATGCTCACCCAGAACTTGGCATCGCTGATTCTGAGGCAATGGCGCACATTTTCTTCGGGTCGTTAGTCTCGTTTGTGTTGACCCAAGAGATGCTTTATGGCAAAGACATGATGCCAATGGATCGCGATCGGGTTGTGAATAGCCTGATCGACCTGATTTTGCAAAAGATGTGACACAGATGCAGCAGTCAGCGTGAGGTTAGTCTCTGGCGATCGCCACATCGCTGGATTTAATGACCGCATACGCTTCCTGCCCTACAGCCAGTTCCAACTCTTCCACAGAAACTTTCGTAATAATTGAAACCAATTCTACTGGCTGCACGATTTCTAGAATTACCTCACTATTCACCGAGCCTGTCACGATTCGTTTAATGCGTCCTTTCAAGATATTACGAGCGCTTACTTTGAGCGGTCTTTTGGGGCTGACGAATTCTATCTGAGCTGAAGGCAGCGGAGCCAAAGGAACACTGACTGAGGCTTCTAATTGACCTGGCACAGAATCTTGGAGGGTTGAGTCAAGGCTGCGGATGAGTTCTCGTAAAATCTCTGTTTTCGTGCGTTGAGACTCCTGACAGTACTGCTCCAGAAGTGCCCGTTCGTCTTCTGAGGATTGGAAGGTAATCCAGCCTTGCTCTTTTCTTGGCATGAGTATTACCAACTATCTTGGTAAGAAACTAATTGACTGCTAAAATCCTATCAACAGAAGCAGTCCCAGAGCGACAGTTAAGGGCTGAACCAGGTTTGCAGAAGCGTACTATTTAGCAGTAAATCTTATGACCAGACGCATTCTTCGTTTCCTTGCTTTGCTTTTGGTGGCGATCGCGCTCACAATAAGTTTTCGCTTTTGGGTTTTGTCTGGCGCGATCGCCCAAAACAGACCGTCGCTTTTGGTCTCAGCCGCTATCAGCCTGAAAGACGTACTAGAGGAAATTAAGCCTCTGTATAAACCAGCTAACTTGACCTACAACCTTGGGGCTTCCGGTGCCTTGCAGCAGCAGATTGAACAGGGTGCGCCTGTCGATGTGTTTCTTTCGGCGGGCAAAAAGCAGATGGATGCCTTGGAGTCAAAGGGCTTACTGGCTCCTGGTACGCGAGCAAATTTGGCAACGAATAAGCTGGTGTTGATTGTGCCCAATGACTCAAAGGCAGGCATTACGGGGTTTTCTAGTTTGACGAATGGGAACGTGAAGCGCATTGCGGTTGGCGAACCCCGTAGCGTCCCTGCCGGACAATATGCCGCGCAAGTGTTTCAGAACTTGGGCATTGCCGAGAAGGTGAAATCAAAGCTGGTTTTGGCAAATAATGTGCGTCAAGTGCTGGCAGCCGTGACCGCCGGAAATGCTGATGCTGGCGTTGTCTATCTCACTGATGCCAAGACTACAAACAAAGTAACGATCGTCGCCACAGCCAGCGAATCATCTCACTCACCGATCGTGTACCCCATAGCAGTCATTAAAGCCAGCAAAAACCTTGCCGCTGCCACAGACTTCACCCGCTTCCTCTCCACCAATCAGGCAAAAGCCATCCTGCGGAAGTACGGCTTCATCGTCAAGTAGGTAAGCTACCCATGCCTTCTGATCTTTCCCCGCTGTGGATTTCGCTTAAGACAGCAACATTAGCGACCGCTATCACGTTTGTGCTTGGCATTGCCGTTGCGTATGGCATGCTGCATTACCGAGGCAAAGGCAAGTTTCTACTGGAAGGACTTTTAATTTCGCCACTGCTGTTGCCGCCAACTGTAGTTGGGTTTCTGCTGTTGCTGCTGTTTGGCAAAAATGGGTTGGTTGGGCAAGCGCTCCAGCAATTTGATTTCAGCGTGGTGTTTACCTGGTACGGCGCGATCGTTGCCGCCACCGTCGTTGCCTTTCCGCTGATGTATCGAACAACCGTGGGAGCGTTTGAGCAGGTTGACAGCAGTCTTCTTGCCGTCGCTCGCACGTTGGGAGCCTCGGAATGGAGAGTCTTTTACCAGATTCTGCTGCCGTTGGCGCTTCCTGGCCTTGTGGCTGGAACGCTATTGGCATTTGCTCGTGCGCTGGGTGAATTTGGTGCCACGCTGATGTTGGCGGGTAATATTCCTGGTGAGACGCAAACCATGCCAATGGCGATTTACTTTGCGGTCGAAGCAGGGGCGATCGACGAAGCCTGGTTCTGGTCGATCGCCATCATGAGTCTTTCCCTTTCTGGCATTTTTGCAGTCAATTTCTGGCAGCAAACAGGAGTCAGGAGTCAGAAGTCAGGAGTTAAAGTTATTGGCTCCACACGCGAAACAGGAGGCAA
>JACMKO010000338.1 GCA_014380065.1 Leptolyngbya sp. ES-bin-22
GCGGAATCGCTGAAGACCGCTGAACAAGCCGATTGACGTAAATGGTATGGTTGCCGCCTTCACGCAAAAACTCACAGCCGTGACGCTCAAGATGACGGAGCAAATCCTTGCGTTTCATGCCACCGAGAAAATCACTGCTTCACGAATGACCTCTTGTCCCTGGAGCTGTTCTTCAGCTAATTCACGATTTGCTTCCAAAACCAGCTCGATCGCTTCTTCCAAATAACTCCGCGCTTCCTCAAGCGTATCGCCTTGCGTATTGGCTCCAGGCAACTCTTCCACAAAGCCGATATAGCCTTGAGGCACTTTCTGAAACACTTTTGTCAATTTAAGCTGCATAAGGCTACTGGCGTAAAAATTACTTAAGTCGTTTGGTGTTGACTAGCTTTGAGTAGGATGCCAAAAGGTTGATGTCGCTCAACTTGCAGGCGATCGTAACACTCGTTAACTAGCCTTAACTAGCATTAAGAATGATGACAGCCGCTTCAACAGATGAGTCGTTTAGGCACCGCTGAAACTTAAGTATAGTAAGGTTTACGAGTAATTTGTGGCGCTGATATTGCCTTGAGTCGCTGAATAGCGATCGCTCAACCGCCCTCAATGTCTGAGAAAATCAATAAGCGATTGCAGATCAGCGATCGTGCTGCGGCACAACAGCAGGAACAGGAGTCAGGCACTTCATCCCGACTCCCCACTCCCGACTCCCGACTCCCCAAAACGAGGCACTCTATGAAATTGGCTTACTGGATGTATGCAGGTCCCGCCCACATTGGCACACTCCGCGTCGCCAGTTCCTTCAAGAACGTCCACGCCATCATGCACGCACCGATCGGCGATGACTACTTCAACGTCATGCGCTCCATGCTGGAACGGGAACGTAACTTTACCCCGGTAACGACCAGCGTGGTCGATCGCAACGTGCTGGCGCGGGGTTCGCAAGAAAAGGTGGTGGACAACATCACGCGGAAGGATGCCGAAGAACATCCCGACCTGATTGTGCTCACGCCAACCTGCACCTCCAGCATTCTGCAAGAAGACCTGCAAAACTTTGTGGAACGCGCTCAGATCGAGTCCAAGGGCGATGTCATGCTGGCGGATGTCAACCACTACCGCGTGAATGAATTGCAGGCAGCCGATCGTACCTTGCAGCAAATCGTGCAGTTCTACATCGAGAAAGCCCGCAAGAAAGGCGACCTGCCGACGGATAAGACCGAGAAGCCCTCGGTCAACATCATTGGCATCTCAACCCTCGGCTTTCACAACCATCACGATTGCACTGAACTGAAGCGCCTGATGGCAGACCTGGGCATTGAAGTCAACGAAGTCATCCCCGAAGGTGCCTCGGTACATAACCTGAAGAATCTGTCCCGCGCCTGGTTTAACCTGGTGCCCTACCGTGAACTCGGTCTGCTGTCTGCTAAGTATCTGGAAGAGCAGTTTGGTATGCCCTGCGTAGACATTACGCCGATGGGTGTGGTCGAAACCGCCCGCTGCATCCGCAAGATTCAAGCCGTGATCAACGCTCAAGGCGGCAACGTCGAGTACGACGATTTCATCAACGAGCAAACGCTGCACGTTTCGCAAGCTGCCTGGTTCTCACGCTCGATCGACTGTCAGAATCTCACAGGCAAAAAAGCGATCGTCTACGGCGACAGCACCCACGCGGCGGCAATCACCAAAGTCTTGTCCCGCGAAATGGGCATTCACGTCGTTCTCGCAGGCACCTTTTGCAAAAACGATGCTGAGTGGTTCCGGGAGCAGGTGAGCGAGTATTGCGATGAAGTGCTGATCACTGAAGATCACGGCGAGGTTGGGGACGCGATCGCCCGGATTGAACCGTCTGCTATCTTTGGCACCCAAATGGAACGCCATGTGGGTAAACGCCTGGATATTCCCTGCGGCGTGATTTCTGCCCCCATTCACATCCAAAATTTCCCGATCGGCTACAAACCATTCGTCGGCTATGAAGGCACCAACCAGCTCGTAGACCTGATCTACAACTCCTTCACGCTGGGTATGGAAGATCATCTGCTCGAAATCTTCGGCGGTCACGATACCAAAGAAAGCATCACCAAAGGCATCTCTGCGGATTCCGACCTTGCGTGGAGTAAGGATGGGCAGGCAGAACTCAACAAAATCCCCGGCTTTGTGCGCGGCAAGGTGAAGCGGAATACCGAGAAATTTGCGCGCGATCGCAACATCGAAGTCATCACCGCCGAAGTGCTCTATGCCGCGAAAGAGGCAGTCGGCGCGTAGCTCTGTGGCTCGTTCATTGCCGTATTAAGTGCAGCTTTAGAAACTCCCGCTAGTAGTGGGAGTTTCTAGTTAAGGGGGTAAGCAAAAGCTGAAGGCTGCAATAAGGGATCTGCGGACTAATAATCTACTAATCAGCCAGGTTTCGACTACGCTCAACCTTCGACGGTGGCAAGTTGAGCGCAGTCGAAACTGGTAGTTTATTTTCGTGCTAGTCCCTAAGAATCCCAGCCTCCTCCGCTCTCCTTGCCGAGACGGTAGAAGCATTAAAAAACCTGGTCTTCCAGGAAGGTCTCAAAAGAAATCTCCATAAGCCAGAAGCCTATGCTTTTAGACGAAGCGGGTGACGCGATTCGAACGCGCGACATTCACCTTGGCAAGGTGACGCTCTACCACTGAGCCACACCCGCGAATTCAGACGATCTTTAGTTTCCCAAAAGAGAACCGATCTGTCAACCTTATTTTAGCAAGAGACTTCAGACCGCAGATTGTAGAACGTTTGGCTACGATCGCTCAAGCAGCGTCAAACAATGCAGTAAGATCAACAGCCTCAAGCAATCTGTATCGTGTTTTGTATGATGTCTATGGTTCAACCGATGGATTGTATCCAACTGAGCGGCATTCGCTGCTACGGCTATACAGGCGCTCTACCAGAAGAGCAAGTCTTGGGGCAATGGTTTGAGGTGGAATTGAGGCTATGGCTGGATTTAGCTGTAGCAGGGCAGAGCGATCGCCTGAGCGATACGCTCGACTACCGCACTATCATTGCCACCGTGCAAACGCTGGTCAAAACCTCGAAGTTTATGCTGCTAGAACGCCTTGCAACCGCGATCGCTGATGCTGTCCTGCATTCCACCTCGCCGCCGTCTCCCATACAACAAGTGCAGGTGCGCTTGTGTAAACCTGCTGCGCCCATTCCAGATTTTGGTGGTGCGATCGTCATTGACATCACGCGATCGCGCTAAACCATCCATCAGGTAAAAGCCCTAACCCAAAAAAAAGCCCCGTAGCCTGACGCAGCGCTGTCAGACTTCATGGGGCTAAAGACGCAGTTAGGAGGTATCTTGCTTTCTACGTTACACAGAGAAATATGGTTTCCCTCATCTCTTAACAAGTTCTTAAACTCTGATCGGCGTTTAGACGTTGAACGTGTGAGAGGGCAGACGGCGGAAGGTAGAGGGCGGACGGCAGGAGAGCGGGACTGCGATCTTGGAGAGCCGATGGTTGTGATCGGACAGTCGAGCTTGGAGACAGCATGACTGCGCTTTAAGCTGAGGCGACTTAGGATCATGGATTAATTAACCTGAACCACCTCTCTTCTGTAGGGACGTTATGGCTGTCGCCAACAAAGTTAGGACATGGGGATCAAAGGGGGTGTGTGGGCGTTGCCCCCAGCCAGGGGTTCCATCCCTGCACCCCGTCCTAACCAATCTGTCTATGGCTA
>JACMKO010000339.1 GCA_014380065.1 Leptolyngbya sp. ES-bin-22
TTACTTAAGTTTGGCACAAACCAAGCTACGGGATTTATGGGCACTGTCAATCATCCCTGTTGGCAACCAGCGCTACCTTCTACCGGGACCGCGTGAGGCTTTTCAGCAACCCACCAAACTCCTGCTCAATCCGTCCTATTTTTCGCCTGCTGCCTTTCGTCTGTTTGCTCAGGTCGATCGCACTCACGATTGGTTGAGCCTGGTTGATAGCAGCTATCGGGTACTGGAGGATTCGGCATCCCTCTCGACGCTCAAGTTGCCCAGCGATTGGCTCGCTCTGGATACCACAACCGGGCAATTTCAAGCGCTCTTAGGCACCGAGCCAGTCTTCAGCCGCTATGGGTTTGATGCGTACCGCGTATGGTGGCGGCTTGCCCTGGACGCTACCTGGTATGGCGAGCCGCGAGCCAAACGCTATTTGCAGCAGCACATGGGTTCTTTGCGGCAGATGTGGCGATCGCAGCAAAAAATTCCCGCCCAGATTGATCTTCAAGGCAAGCCTGTCGTCGCTTATGAAGCCCTCTCTCAATACGGCGCGCTCTATCCAGCGTTTCGCCTGATTGATCCGCCGCTGGCTGAAGAGATCTATCAGAAGAAAATCATGCCCCAGTATCGCAGCGGGATCTGGGAGAACAACTCTGCTTACTACACCCAAAACTTAGTCTGGTTAGGGTTAATTCCCTCGTCGGCTCTTTCGGCTCCGCTCCTGCACCCTGCCAACGTTACCCAACACCCCCATCCATGAAACGTTTTTTCCATCGGCTTCGACCGCTCTCTCGATCGTCCGGTCAATCTCTCAACCTCATGCCCCTGGGTTGGTTACTACTGTTCTGCTGTGGCGTTTTTATGACTGGTGGCATATCGCTGCTGCATGGGCAATGGGGTGCACCCGCTGTGGCGCAGTCTACGAACGTCCAAAAGCAAGAAGATCAGGTGATTCGGGATTTCACACTGCCCAAAGCGCCAAGTGAAGCACCGGTGTATCGTCCAGCGCCGCCTGTGGAAGAGGCTCCGGCTCAGTCAGATCCCGAATCAACGCCTGCACCTGTGACTTCCACGCCTGCGCCAGCAAAAGCTGCTGCCAAGCCCAGCAGTGCCCTCAAGAAAGCACCTGCCAGCCAGTACGTTTTGGAGTTCAACCGCAGCCCGATCGTCGGCAATCGTCTACGGTTACAGGGGACGTATGCTGAAACCCAACTGGCATTTACCCGCCCTCGCAACTGGAACCTCCAGTCTGCCAGGGCGCTCATTCGCTTTCAGCACTCGCCTGCACTCCTGGCAAGCCGATCAAACCTGACAGTGCGGGTGAATGGCACCAGCGTTGGCAGTACGCCACTCAATCGCAAGCAGTCTCAGATTGGTCAGATTTTGGTCGAGATTCCAACCAATCTGATTCAGGACACAAACGACATTGCGATCGTGGCGCAGCAGAATGTGGATTCAAAATGCTCAAACCCAGCCGATCCAGCGCTATGGACAGAAGTGTTACCAGACTCCAAGCTGCTGTTTGACTACCAACCCCAACCCGTACCGTTGGATCTGAGCCGCTTTCCCTATCCCTTCTTTGACAACCTGAGCCTGGATCCCAATCGTCTGGCGTATGTCCGCCCAGCGACCATGAGTGAGACCTGGCTCACGGCGATGGGACGGTTTCAAGCGGCAATGGGGAGGCTAGCAGACTTTCGTCCGTTGGACACTCGCTTTGTGAAAGGTGTTGAGGACTTGGAGTGGAACGATCGCCTGGTCATCTTAGGCACCCCTGCCGAGCAGCCGCTCTTAAAGTCACTCAAGCTACCGTTTGCGGTTTCTGGCAACCAGATCATTGATGGAGCGAAAAATGCGCTGCCAGGTGATGTGGGCGTGTTAATGCTGGCAGCAACACCCAAAGGCGGCAATCCCATCCTGGTCGTCACGGGCAACGGAGCGGAAGGCGTATCCAAAGCGGCACAATTTCTCGTACAGCCTAAAAACCGCCGGATTGCCTCTGGACAAGCCGTTTTGGTGGATAGCCTGGACGATGTGTCTACGCCAGCAGCCCGTCAGTGGGAGAGAGCCATCCCAGACGCAAATGAATTCAAGCTGAGTGCTTTAAGAGGAGCGGATCAGGAGCCGTTCCAGGACACAACGGTACGCGGTGCGTCAGCCCCCCTCGTCGAGCTAAACTTCCGTGCCCTTCCCGATGACCACTTCACGCGGGGCAGCTCGATGGAACTGGTTTACAGCTATAGCCCTCAGGTAAATCCCCGCACGTCGGCGATCGAAGTGCTGCTGGATGGCGTAGTCGTGGGCGGCAAACGACTGACCTCAGACACGGGCGCGACCAGGGAGTCTGTCAATGTGAACCTGCCTGAAAACTTGATCACGCCCACCTCGAAGCTGGCGGTCGCCTTTCGCCTGAGTGCCCGTGAGCAAGGGCAATGCGGAGTAGTTACAGATCAACAGTTATGGGGCACCGTCCACGCCAACGACACTCGCTTCAAGCTCAAGCGCGATCAATCCGTGCAGTTGCCTGATCTAAAGTTGCTTCAGGTGGGCTATCCGTTTGCAGCACCGCAGGATTTATCGGGAACGGCGATCGTCGTGCCCGACTCGCCCTCTGAAACGGAACTGCTGACGATGCTGGCGTTTAGCGAACGCTTGGGACGATTGAGTCAGGCTGAGTCCGTGAAGCTGGATGTCTACACCGCAGGCAGCCTGCCCGACAATGTGCGTCAAAGCCGTAATCTGGTGGGTGTTGGCACCCGCGATAAGTTTCCCTTCAACGAAGCGTTTACAACCAAGCAAGGCTTTAGCCTGGGCAGCGCCTTTTCTCGCCTGTGGAACCAGCAAAAAATCCAAACGCTGCCAGACAAAGGCGGGGTGATTAAAGAAGTCATGTCGCCCTGGAACGGAAACCGCACGTTGCTGGCGTTGAGCGGGCAGCAGGCAAGCGGGCTAAACACGGTGAAAGACATCTTAAACAAAGATCCCTGGTTTTTTCAGGTCAAAGGCGACACGGTGCTGATTAGCGCTAACTCGCAAGCCACGTCAGACTTTGATCCGGATGCCTATCAGCTTGAGTTTTTACAGCAAGAGCCACAGCGTCGGATTGCGAAAATGAATCTGCTCGCCACCACGTCCCGCTTCCTCCAGGACAACTGGTTCCTGCTGCCAACGGGCATCGTGACGGTGTGTCTGCTGCTCTACGGCATTGTTCAACTGTACATTAAGCGCCTTGAAGGAGAGAAGCCATGACGAATCCAGCGGCTGAAGTGCAGTCTGAGCGTCGTCGCGGGAAGGCAGAGCGACTGACCCTCTGGCTGACGGAGTGGCTCCCTAACGTGTTCGATCGCGTCTTTCGGTTTGCGCCCAATGTCCAGTTGCTGTGGCTGGTCGTCCTACTGCTACTGCTGTCGATCCCATTGATTGTCACCCCGTTGACAACCTGGCAGCAGACGATCGTGGCATTGCTGTTAATCCTGCTGGGCTGGGTCATCATCCAGATCGAGCAACGCTATGGCGACCGTCACACCAGCGAATATCTGCATCTGTTTATGGTGTGGCTCAGCTTGATCACCACGTTTCGCTATGTCTATTACCGCAGCAGCTATACGCTCAATCTGGATGGGTGGCTCAACGGCACGTTCAGCATCTTGCTGTTTGGGGCAGAACTGTACGCCATCATGACGCTGGCACTTGCCTTTTTCCAAACGCTTAAGCTCAAAGATCGCCAGCCGCCTGATCTATCAGCCATCCCAGAGCAGCAGTGGTCTACCGTCGATATCTACATTCCCACTTACAACGAGGATGTTGAGATTGTGCGCAAAACGGTACTGGGAGCGCTGGCGATCGACTATCCTGCTAACAAAAAGCGCGTCTACATCCTGGATGATGGTCGGGCTGAAAAGTACCGTGCCCGTCGGGAAGCACTGCGCCAGATGTGCACGGAGCTAGGCTGCACGCTGATGACGCGAGACAACAACGACCACGCAAAAGCGGGCAACATCAATACCGCCATGCGCAAGACCAGCGGTACGTTGATCCTGATCCTGGACTGTGATCACATCCCGACGCGAGACTTTCTGAAAAATACGGTCGGCTTCTTTCAAAATCCCAAAGTGGCACTTGTGCAAACCCCGCACTGGTTCTACAACCCCGACCCCTTTGAGCGCAACTTATTGACAGCCGGAAAGGTGCCTGTGGGCAATGAGTTGTTCTACAAGGTGCTGCAAAAAGGCAATGATTTCTGGAACGCAGCGTTCTTTTGCGGCTCGGCTGCTGTGATCCGTAAAGACTATGTGCTGCAAATTGGCGGCATCGCGACCGAAACCGTCACCGAAGACTGCCACACATCGTTTCGCCTGCACTCGCTGGGCTACGAGTCGGTCTACTACGACAAAATTATGGTGGCAGGGTTAGCACCAGAGAAGTTTTCCGCTTATGTAGGGCAGCAAGTGCGCTGGGCACGAGGGATGGCGCAAATTCTGCGTCTGGAAAATCCGTTGCTCAATCCCCGGCTGCGGCTCACCATTCCGCAACGGCTCTGCTACTTCAGCGCGACATCGCACTTTTTCTATGGCTTCCCGCGCTTGATGTACGCGATCGCCCCCACGCTTTTCCTCCTCTTTGGTATCAACCCCATTCGCGGTTTGGGACTAGAAACGCTGGCATACGCCATGCCGCACATCTTCCTGTCCACCTACGCCAACCACATCACCTACAAAAACGTCCGCTTTTCCTTCTGGAACGAAATTTACGAATTTGCGCTGTCGTTTCAGGCAGGCGTTGTGACGTTGCTGGCGTTGATTAACCCCAAACTGGGCAGCTTTAACGTCACCGATAAGGGCACCTCCGTCACCAAGCGGAGCTTTGATTGGCAATCGGCGCGAGTGCTGGTCATCGTTACAAGCTTGGTCGTGCTGTCGGTGCTTGCCGTCCCGCTATGGCTCATTCTCCGTCCCGAAGTTGTGGAAGCCGTCATCACCAATATGTTTTGGTGCTTTTTCAACCTGGTGCTGCTGATTTCCGCACTGCTAGTTTCCTTTGAGCAGCCACAGTTGCGACGGGCGCATCGGCTCGATCGCCAGCTAGGAGCCATCATCTACAGCCAGGGACAGGAATGGCGAGGCTACACCATCAACGTGAGCGAAACGGGCTGTCAACTGCTGTTGGATAGCTGGCTGAACCTCCCCGACGAAATTGAGCTGGAGTTAATTGGCGATTACGGCACCCGCGCTTTTGTGAACGCTCGTATCGTTCGAGTAACACTCATTAATGAAACGCAAGTCGTGATGGCGATCGACTTCCTGGAAACCAGTCGCGCTCAACTGGATGCTCTCAGCCTGGTCATCTACTCCGATGTGCGGGAATGGTACTCCCAGGAACGAGGCATTGTCGATGACCCCATGCAGTCGTTTAAGTTCATTGCTACCAGCGTGTCGCGATCGTTCCGGGAGCCAAAACCTGCCGTTAGCGCGACCCCTGTGCGAAAGCGGATTCGCGCTCTGACTCAGCTTTACTGGGAAGGACAGTTTTACACCGCGATCGCCACCGAAATTGGTGTTCGCAGTTTGCGCCTGGAGCTAGAAAGTGCGGTGATTCAAAACCTGGACACAATGGAGAAAACGAAAGCGTTAGTGGGCTTACTCATTAGTCAAACGGCTGATGACGCGTTGCCAAAACGCCTGCTGGCACAGGTACAAACCGTCGAAA
>JACMKO010000340.1 GCA_014380065.1 Leptolyngbya sp. ES-bin-22
CCTGTGTAGGTCGTTTTGCCCAGAAGGGACAGCGGTTTGGCATTAATCACACGATCGACGTGCTGCGCGGCTCCAAAAACGATCGCGTGCTGAAAAATGGTCACGATCAACTCTCCACCTACGGCATTGGCAAAGATCGCAGTGCGGAACAGTGGCGGCTGTTGGCGCGATCGCTCATCCATCAACGCCTGCTCGATGAAACGACAGACGGCTACTCGATGCTGCAACTCAACGCTTTGAGTTGGGAGGTGATGTTGAAAAAGCGAAGCGTCATGGTTGCCGTTGATCCGGTCAAAGCAGAGAAGGCCCTTGCACCTTCTAAGGTCGATGCTGCTGAGGTTGAAGCGCTGTACGATCGCCTTCAGAAACTTCGCAAGCGCTTAGCAGACGAGCAATCGGTGCCACCCTACGTGGTGTTTCCCAATTCCAGCTTGCGATCGATGGCAAACGCGCAGCCTCAAACCCTCGCTCAATTCGCCACCATTTCGGGAGTCGGTAGCCGCAAGCTGTCACAGTACAGCGAACCATTCATAGCCGAAATTCGGGCGTTCCGATCCGAGCGTGGTTTATCGCTCCAAACCGAGACGGGTGCAATCCCTCAACCATCCCCGCCGATCGCGCCGTCAACTCGTGCCTCAGAAACCCAACTGCAAACCCTGGCGCTCTATCAAGAAGGACTGGCACCTGCCGATATTGCCGAACGGCGTAACTTCCGCCTCAGCACCATCATGAGCCATCTGGCTGAGCTATTGGAGTTAGGCTATCCCGTTGATCTAGATGGGTTGGTGTCGCTCGATCGCCAGGACAAAATCATGCACGCTATCAACACAGTGGGTCCCGATGCTTTGGGCAGCATTCGTGAGCATTTGGGTGACATGTACGGCTATGACGAGATTCGGCTAGTGCGATCGCGCTGGCGACGCGAAACCGAATGAGCCTTGCTAACGAAACAGCCTACAGAAGCGTCAGAGAAAGATGACAGCATCCGTAATCTGAGCCAACAAGACTGTAGTGCGGGCAATCTTACTGATTTATGGCTCTCGTAGTCGGCACTGAGTATAATCTGAGTTTAGATTTCAGTTAGTGTCTGTATTTCTAACGAAGGTTATGGTCTGCTGCGTTACATCTAACATTTTTGACACCCTGACACGGAGGTAGCACATATTGATTCTTTACTTAAACGGGTGAGACGATCGCCCACAGATGTACGGATAATGGCGCAGAAGGACTCTCTAGCGTTAGCACTTGGCTTCAAAGAGCTTTACAACCGATGCTTTTAGCGATCGAAAAGCTTAGACAACTGAATGATGCCTCGTTTGTCACAGTCAATCAAGATCAGTATTCACACTGAACCAAGGTTCAACACGATGCCTGCGAAGCCAGCGGTTGTGACCGAGATCATCGGCTGACTCAGTAATAATCACACGCTCAGGCTGGATCTCGTCACTAAGTACTGTGGACAAACACTGCATCATCATGAGACGCTTAGCTCTCTAACCTCTAGGCATTGAGCCTGACCAGTTTTAGAGCCATCCACACAGTCAGAGTAGCAATAACCTCTAACCTGATTGTTTACATAGATGTCTTTTTTCACATTCGTCCGTTGTCGAATCTATTGGTTAATCCTGAATACCTATGATGATCAGGGATGCTCTAGACGATGCTCATCAAAATGAGACACCGATTCGACTAAACAGGCTGAGTCGGAACATTCAACAAGCTCAGGACACGGTCTACGATTTTCTCCTGGGAATTGTCAATAAATGGCCCCCTGAAGAAGTTCTCCTTGAGTTCAAGCGCTTATTCATCTATCACGTTGATTCCATCAGCGCTGATGCGATGCAAGCAATTTATGACATTGTTTTTTCTAACAATGAAGAAGAATTTAGAAATACGCTTAAGCGATGTTGCTACATCTTAGTAAACAACTGGGATGCGACTCGAAATTATAAGCCAATTCAGGAACTGGTCGTCGTTTTTGCCGATCCCTCTATCACTCGCAACACAGCATCCCCTACTTTAAAGCGGCTTCGTCACTGGCTAGATGGGTTTGTTCAAAGTAGCGATTACGACGAACTAAAGCTCTTTGCATCTCGCTATGAGGAGAAAGAACGTGGTCCGTGGGTATCGCGCTACACCTCCTATTTACTCGTGCCACAATACGTGGATCTAAAAAATCCGATCGAGCAGCGAGAGGCAGCGAGAGCCTTATCAAAGCAATTGAAGGATCGGTTTAAGTTCGATTTGGCAATGTACATTGCGCGATCGCAGAGCAATGCTCCTAGTAAGCGTGTGCCCAAAAACCCAACGGCACTGGGTGAGGAAGTGCTGCGGCTGATCAAGGCGATCGTGGCAAAGCGAGGACCATTCAG
Organism: Leptolyngbya sp. ES-bin-22; assembly: GCA_014380065.1. Lineage (GTDB taxonomy): Bacteria > Cyanobacteriota > Cyanobacteriia > Leptolyngbyales > Leptolyngbyaceae > Stenomitos. Next base: position 2,373 of record JACMKO010000340.1, read on the forward strand.
CTACGCTAATTTAGCCAATATCTTTGTTAATCAGACGCAGAATTTAGCCTACAACCAATTCAAACAAAGCATTCAGCAATACTTAATTTTCTCGATTGAAAACCAGGAATTTGTTGGCACTTTGCGTTCAAAACTAACAGAGAAACTAGATACCCTTTACGAAAGCCATGATGACGAGGTTATTAACAGTGCGCTAATGCTGCGGACGTGCAATCGGGTGATCGATTATTTAACCACCGAAAATCAAACAGAGCCATCCCAGCTCTTTGTGCTATTGCTGTCACAGGGCAATCCGATCACTCTAGTTGTTGCACTGCTCAAAATTATTCTCATTTGCAAGCATTCGCGCACCCACTTAGAAACGCGGATTGCTGAACTCATTAAGTACTACCAAAACTACCCTGAAGACGAATGTGCGTGGGTCGTCAATTTTTTGGAAGTCTTTACCGTAACGTTCGCGATTCATGCCGAAAACGTGCAATACAACTTGATCAAAATGCAGGTCGATGAAACGCAACTTGCACCCAATATCTTTGACCCAGACGAATACCGCATTTTTTCCCAGCTCAAACGCGAAGCAAAAGCAGAGTTGCTGCCATCACTGCTAAACTCTGAGCTAGAGACAATTGACCCTGAAGCCATCCTGGATCACAACGCTGGTTCAGACGCAGTACTGGAGTGAAAAAGCGTCAGAACGTTCTTAAATCAAAACTGTTTTAAAAGGGACGGTGTTCGTCAAGCCACGCTAAGCCGGCACCAGCCGTTTCTGCCAGAATGCTAACGAGACGGTAGAGCGCCACCACGCTGAGAATCAAGCCGGGAGAGAAGGTCTGACCCAGTAGAGCGATCGCGATCGCTTCAAAGACACCAAGCCCACCTGGAGCACCGGGAACCACCAAACCTAAGAGCCACGCCATACTAAAGGCACTAAGCAGTAAGGGCAGTTGGTCAGAGGCGATCGGACTCAGCGCCAGAAAGGTCAGCAGAAAGCCCAGATTCCGTAATAACAGAAAACCGATTTCTCCCACTAACGGGACGAGTGGGTAATGTTCCAGCTTAAAGGGGGGAGTAGCAACTGTGGTTCTAGTCGCTTTTTGCTTAAGTTTTCCTAAAAAGCGGACGAGCGGATTGATGAAACGGGGATGAACAGACGCGAGAATCCCGATCAGGCTGAGCCACTGAAGCGCCGAAGCCGCTAAGCCGTAGCGTGCCGCGATCGGTTGGCTGCATAACAACGTCACCACCAAGGCGGCAGCAGCCATCAACAGCGGTTCTAACAAAACGCTGACGGTTGCCGCTTCTAGAGTTGCGCCTGCTTTAGTGGCAGCCGTAACGCGACCGTAGTAATGCCAGACATTGCCAGGAAGGTACTTGGCGATCGTGGTTTTCAAATAGGCTTGCACCAGCCCAACTCCGTTTACAGGCTGGCGGAAATCTTGCAAAAGGCGGCTCCAAACACCACCCGCACAGAGATGTGCAAGCAGAGTGACTCCAAGGGCAATGGCTAAACACGCCCAACTCCTTCCTTCCAGGCGAATGGAAACAACGTGCTGCCAGTGGTGCTTCAGCACTGTGCCTAAAAAGAAAAGCGTTCCGCCCAGAATCGCCCAGCGTAGAAATGGCTTTAAGCGTGCTCCAATCTGCTTCATCTGACCGCTAGTAGTCCGTCAACTAAAATTTGACGGGCAAACCAAAGCTGGGAAAATTTGAAGGTATGTTTTTTGAGGGGTTTCAACCCGTCAAAAAATTCTTGACAGAACATTAGTCGCTGGCAGCTCGCTCTCTAATCCAGCTCTCGCCGCCCTTCTAATGCTCTTGCTAATGTTACTTCATCTGCGTATTCCAGATCGCCGCCCATCGGTAGCCCAAAGGCGATACGCGTGACTTTTGTAAAATGCTTAAGCAGATGACCCACATAGAGAGTTGTCGTCTCGCCTTCGACACTAGGGCTAATCGCCATGATGACTTCGGCAATATTCTGCTGTTTGACGCGACGGATCAGCGGTTGAATGTGCAGTTGCTCTGGACCGATACCGTCCATCGGAGAAATTAATCCGCCTAACACATGGTACTTACCGCGATATTCGCGGGTTTTCTCTAGCGCAATGACATCTCTAGAATCTGCCACGACACAAATTGTTTGGCTATCGCGGCTAGAGGTACGACAGATTTCGCAGACAGGTTCTGCGGATAAGTGAAAGCACACAGAACAGTAACCAACCTGCTGCTTGGCCTCCA